>JAVHSB010000299.1:0-1547 GCA_036171955.1 Sideroxydans sp. | reverse complement strand
GTGCGCGAGGTGCTGTTCCGGATGGAACGCAACGGCGTGCTCATCGACAGCGCGAAACTTTCGCGGCAAAGCCATGAGCTGGGCGAAAAAATCATGGCCATCGAGAAGCAGGCGTACGAGTTGGCCGGGCAGCCGTTCAATCTCGCCTCGCCCAAGCAACTGCAGGAGATATTGTTCGACAAACTCGGCATCCCCTCGAAAAAGAAGACCGCCACCGGTTCGCGCTCCACCGATGAAGAAGTGTTGCAAGAGTTAGCGCTCGACTACCCGCTGCCCAAGATACTGCTTGAACATCGCGGCATGGCGAAACTCAAATCCACCTACACCGACAAGCTGCCGCAGATGGTGAACGCGAAAACCGGCCGTGTGCATACCAGCTACGCGCAGGCCGTGGCGGTCACCGGGCGTCTCGCCTCGAGCGATCCCAACCTGCAGAACATCCCGGTGCGCACACCCGAGGGCCGCCGCATCCGCGAAGCCTTCATCGCACCCGCCGGTTCGCGCATTGTCTCCGCCGACTATTCGCAGATCGAGCTGCGCATCATGGCGCACTTGTCGGGCGACCAAGGCCTGTTGCGCGCTTTTGCCAACGGCGAGGACATCCACCGCGCCACCGCTGCCGAAGTGTTCAACGTCGCGCTCGATGCGGTCAGCAGCGAACAGCGCCGTTACGCCAAGGTCATCAACTTCGGCCTCATCTACGGCATGTCGGCCTTCGGCCTCGCCTCGCAGCTCGACATCGAACGCAGCGCCGCACAGCAATACATCGATCTCTATTTCGCGCGCTACCCCGGCGTGAAACGCTACATGGACGACACGCGCGAACAGGCCAAGGCACAGGGCTTCGTCGAGACCTGGTTCGGCAGGCGCTTGTGGCTACCCGAGATCAACGGTGCAAATGGCATGAGAAGACAAGCCGCCGAACGCGCCGCCATCAACGCTCCGATGCAGGGCACCGCAGCCGACCTCATCAAGCTGGCGATGATTGCGGTGCAGGGCTGGCTGGAAAAAGAAAGACTGCAAACACGACTCATCATGCAGGTGCACGATGAACTGGTGCTGGAAGTGCCGCAGGCAGAGTTGTCGGACGTGAAGGAAAAAGTGCGCGAGCTGATGTGCAACGTCGCCGAATTGAGGGTCCCGCTGGAAGTGGGGCTGGGCGAGGGGCAGAACTGGGACGAGGCGCACTAAACGGCAGTTGTTCCGGGATGCCAGAAATCACCGGCCACGCGGTCGTTGCAGAAGCCCGATGAATCGGGCTCCCGCAGAGAAGCATCAATCCTTTGCAGCTTTCACTTCTCTCGCTTCGGGAAGAAACGGTCCAGGGTGCGCATGTGCCACGGTACGACCGGAGTTGCGCCCTGAGCGATGTGCTCTCTCACGAAATGGGCGTAATCCTGGTCTTCCCCCCGGATATGCTGGACCATCCACGGCTTGATGAATGACAGCGCCTTGGGCAGGAGGTATTCGCCCTGCTGCATGCGTTGCGCGTATGCGCGGCATTCCTCGATATAGTCGTGGTGGGCTTTTTTGTGCGGCTTGAGGAA
>JAVHSB010000298.1:6046-7678 GCA_036171955.1 Sideroxydans sp. | reverse complement strand
GGCGAAAGCCGGAATCCAGTGAAATCAAAAAAATTGACCCCGGCCTGCGCCGGGGTGACGAATAAATCAGCGTTTTCCTTAAAGGGTGACGTTGCTCGCCGCAAGGTCACAGCTTGCGGGGGAGTTCGCGCACAGCCTTGCGGATGAAGGCAAGTTGCTTCTCGAAATTACGGCAACCTTTGCACATCAGCAGGTGCATGCGCACCGCCATTTTCTCGCGCAACGTGATGGGACGGTCGCAAGATTGCGACAGCAGTTCAGTGTTTTGTTTGCAGTCCAGCATATGGCCTCCTCAAAATTCAAAATTCTAAGCAAGACAAGGCGTGAGTAAAAAATTGCGACGCAGCATATGTTCGATATGTAAGGAGCAATTTTTTATGATCAACGCAGTATTGCGACGAAGTCTGGATTATTGAGGTGGCCATGGTTACCTCGCATTCCCAAACCAGTTGATATCGAGGCATTCGCGCAGCGCCAGCCGCGCGCGGTGCAGGATCACCCAGCAGTTGGTCGTGGAGATGGACAGTTCCTGACAAATCTCCTCGGTGCTCATCTCCATGAACTCGCGCATCATGAAGGCGCGCGCGGTATTGAGCGGCATGTGCCGGTTGCATTGCTCGAACACCTGCCAGAAGTGCGCGTTCTCCATCGCCTGCTCGGGCTCGTTCCAGGTCTGCGGCGGAGCCGCCCAGCGTCCGTTCTCCCTGAACAGCGCATCGACCAGCTCGTTCTCGTCCTCGCCCTCGGCCACGTTCAATTGTGGTTCGCGCGCTCGCTTGCGCAGCACGTCCATGATCTTGTGCTTGAGGATGCCAACCAGCCAGGTGCGCGGAGAGGATTGCGCGGCGAACTTGCTACGGTTCTCGATAGCGGCGACAAGAGTCTCCTGCGTCACATCCTCGGCCAAGCTCGGATCGCGCAATTGCAGCATGGCGTAACGCAGCAGATAACTGCGGTGTTGCTGTAATGCTTCGGGATCGAGGATGTTCATTCATGCTCCAGATGTCTGGCAAAGTGCGCCGCATGGTAACACCCGCAATAATGCAATTGATCATTCCGCAATTCATTACACGTCAATTTTCAAATTTCGTCATTCAGGCGAAGGCCGGAATCCAGCCAAAATGTAAACTCCGCGATGCGGACAAAAGTGAAATGGTGTCCCGCTGTTGCGGAAGACTATTATTCAACTGGATACCGACCTTCGCCGGTATGACGTAATAGTGAGCTTCGCCACTTTTGGAAATTTCAGTGGTGCTGATGCGCCGCACAGGGATTCGCCGCAGCACATGGATTGCGTGCGGCACACGGGTTCTTCGCCGCGCACGGATTCGCACCGGACTTGAATCCTTTTTGCAGCGTCGCAGTGTAGGCGGTCAATGCGGCCAGTTTCCTGCTGTTCCACGGCAAGGGCTTGGCCGCCATCGGTACGACCATGCAGAACTGCACCATCTCGTCCAGATGCACCGCTTTCACGCCGGCGCGATCGTCGGTCATCTGCACGTAGTGCGGATAAGGCTGGGCGAAGGTGGCCTGGAAAGCGCCATTGTCCTGATGGCAAGTATTGCACGACATGCCGTTGCTGCTCAGGCGCGTGTCGCCGAACAATTTCTTGCCGTAAGCGACCAATTCCTT
>JAVHSB010000298.1:0-5946 GCA_036171955.1 Sideroxydans sp. | reverse complement strand
GCATTGCTGTTCCCGCTGTTCGCCCACGCCGTCGGCGAACCCTACACCCAGGACAAACTCGATGCGCTGAACAAGTCCGGCAAACCCGTTCTGGTGTTCATCCATGCCGACTGGTGCCCGACCTGCCGCGCACAGGATGCCGTGCTGGGGAAGCTTTTGCCCGGCGATGAGTTCAAGGGCATCACCACGCTCAAGGTCGATTTCGATAGCCAGAAGCCCGTGGTGAAGTCGTTCGGCGTGAAGTACCAGAGCACGCTCATCGTGTTCAAGGGTGGTAAGGAAGTGGCCCGCGCGACCGGCGAGACTGACAGCGACAAGATCGCCGCGCTGCTGCGCATGGCATTGTAAAGATGGAACTGACCGTAGCAAGCTACGGCCTGTCATTCCTGGCGGGCGTGCTATCCACACTGTCGCCGTGCGTGTTGCCGCTGCTGCCCATCCTGATGGGTGCGGCGGCGAGCACGCACCGCTTCGGCACGTTCGCGCTGGTGGGCGGGCTGATGCTCTCGTTCACATTGATCGGCGTCGGGCTTGGGTCGCTGGGCGGGAGCATCGGCCTGGAACAGGACGGCTTGCGCGCGGTCGGCGGCGCACTGCTGATCCTGTTCGGCGCGGTGCTGGTCTCAGGCCGTTTGCAGGAACGCTTCGGCGCGGCAGTCAGCCATATGGGGATGGGGCAGGGATTGCTGGCGCGCTTCAACCCGAATGGATTGCATGGCCAATTCCTGCTCGGCCTGCTGCTCGGCGTGGTGTGGAGTCCGTGCGTCGGCCCCACGCTGGGCGTGGCAATTACACTGGCCAGCCAGGGGCAGGCGCTGACGCAGGTCGCAGCGGTGATGCTGGTGTTCAGTCTCGGTGCCGGGTTGCCGCTGCTCGCCATCGGCATGCTGTCGCGGCAGGCAATGGGAAAGTGGCGCGGACATATGATGGATGCAGGACAAAAAGCCAAAAAGATTTTTGGCGTGGCATTGTTGTTGATCGGTATCCTTGTGTTGTCCGGTGCCGACAAATCATTCGAGAAATGGGCAGTAGATGTCATGCCCGAGTGGATGGTGAACCTGACCACCCGGTATTGAGCAAAAAACCATTGGGCTGTCATACCGGCGCAGGCCGGTATCCAGCATATAAAGAATATTCCGCGCAGCGGACAAAATCATGATGTTGTCCCACTTGCGCGGGGAAATGTTTATTCATCTGGATTCCGGCCTGCGCCGGAATGACGTATTTTCCCTAATGGACAAAAATGAAGGAGCCACATATGTCCGAAAAAGAATCGCTGCTCAACACCCTGCTCGGCCTGTCGATGATCGTCGAGGCGCGCGACCCCTACACCGGCGGCCACCTGTGGCGCGTGTCGCAATTCTCCAAACTGCTGGCGCAGCAGGCGGGGCTGTCGCAACGCAACATCGCACTGTGCGAGATCGGCGGTTTCCTGCACGACCTCGGCAAAGTCGGCGTGCCCGATGCCATCCTCTACAAACCGGACCGACTTACCGATGGCGAATACGACATCATCAAAACCCATCCTGCGGTGGGTGGGAGGCTGCTGTCCAACCATCCGCTGGCAAATCTCGCCTATGAAGCCGTGGTCGGGCATCACGAACGCCCCGACGGCAACGGCTACCCGAACCGCATCGCGGGCGAGGTCATCCCCGAAGTCGCTCGCATCGTCAGCATCGCTGATGCCTTCGACGCCATGACCAGCACGCGCGCCTACCGCAAGGGCATGCGCATGGAAAAAGCGCTCGACATCATCCGCGATGAGAGCGGTCGGCAGTTCGATGCGCCGCTGGCAAAACACTTCCTGGCATTGAGCGGCACCAGCCAGCTCGCGCACATCGTTGGCCACAGCGAACCGGGACTGCCGATGTTCCAGTGCGGCTGCGGCGCGCCGCTGGCGATACGCAGCGGGCTGCGCGACGGCGAGCATGTGTATTGCCATTGCTGCGGCGGCGAATCGCGCCTGAGCAGACACGGCGACGAACGCAAACTCGAAATGACCGGAGAAAAAGGCAATGCCTCCGATCTTGCGCCGGACTGCGACACCGACCTGATCGGCGCGATGGTGGAACAGATCGCGCCGCACGTGCTGTGATGGGATACACCAATCAAACCATGCTCGTCATTCCGGCGAAAGCCGGAATCCAGCGGGTTTATTCAACATGCTTTGTCGGTTTTGTCCCGCGTCGCGGGTGTTTTGTTCAAACTGGATTCCGGCTTTCGCCGGAATGACGGCAGTACGTTGGGTGCAATAAACGTAGCACATTGCACCGGATGTTTTGCAATCACTCTTACGGCGCAATGCCCGTTGGTTATTGCGCCCTACACAAAACCCGGTTAGAGAAAGAAAGCGAGGTTTGCGATGACCGAACGAAGCAACACGGTGCAGATCAACGGCAGGCAGGTCGCGGTGGAATGGAGCAAAGCCGCCGCGCGCGAACTTGCGCAGCGCACACAGCCGCTGGTGGTGGAGCTGGAACTCTATTTCTCCTGCCTGGTGAAGAAGTTCGTCCACTTCCACGAAACGGCCCCGCAGCGCGAAACCGTCGCCGTCGGTGACAAGCTCGCCGTCTTCTTCCGCCCCGTCACCTCTACCGCCTGCTCGTTCGAAGTCGCCGATCGCCTGGGCCGGCAACCCGAGATCGAGCTCGAAACGCCCAATGTGCGCAAGATCGCGCCGAAGCGTGTCGCGATCGATTTCGTGAATGGGGTGTGGCAGGGGCAGTTCTGGATATAGATGATTCTAAAGGTGTGGCCACTTATCAGTGAGTTACCCGCAACACCCCTTGCCATGCTCCTGCACCGGCGGACACGGCACGCTACCGTATGAGCAATACACGCAACAATCACCGGGCCTGGGTTTGAGCAGGGTGTGGCAGTGCGTGCATTCGTAGAACCACTGGCACGCATCGGTCGGCATGGTTTCCAGTTTCTGGTGGCCGCAGTGCGGGCAGGTGAGCAGTGATTCCAGCCCTGGTTTGAAATTTGTCATGGTCAATTGGGTCGCTCGGCGAGCGCCAATTCTACTTGCCACAGTGTGTCATCGACGGAGATTTCGATCTGGCTGGTGATGTCCAGTGCCCGATCTTCGAATACGTCCTCGCCGGGATGCGCATCCGCCCATGCCCACACGACTTCGTCGCGCTTCTTCAGCAACGCTTCGATGTGCGGGCGGAACAACACGAACATCGCGCTGATCCAGCGGTTCACCGGCCAGGATGGAAACGCGTGGTTGATGACGAATCGATCCAGCATGCGCATCACTTGTTCGGCGGGATACCAGGCTTCGGCGGTGACCCAGCGGTTGGTGGTGAACAGGGTTGTCGGAAAGCCGTAACCATCCATGGCGATGGCGACCAGATGCGAAAGCGCTTCGTCGCCCTGCGGCCACGGGTCGGTGGCGGGATACTCGATGGGCGCGACACCGGGGGGCATGCCCTTGGGGCGCAGGAAGCAATGGAAGTGGCCGTGCTCGCCCGCTTCGCTGCGGTGCGCGTGGTAGTAATACTGCGCATGGCTCTCGCGGTCGTACACGTCGTCATCGGGGTAGTGGTTGAACTCGTAGAAAGTCTCGCCCCGGTTCAGGTTGTCGCGCAGCACTTCGCCGACGATGTTCAGCCCGCTCTTGCGCAATGCGCGATAACACTCGGCGATCTCACGCCCCGCCTGCCGCATGGCTTGCAACTGCGCCAGTGGAAGACGTGCGAGATCGGGCGCAACGACCGTCCTCGATGCGAGGTTGGTCGTCGCAGAAGGCTGCGGACTTAATACGCTGCGCATGGATTTTTGCCTGCGCAAGGATTCTTTGCGGCACACGGATTTTTAGCCGCACAGGGGTTCTTGGCGGCACATGGGTTCTTCGCCGCGCAGGGATTGGCTGCTTTCTTATGTTTCGCCTTGCATGGATGCTTGGCGGCACACGGATTCTTGCCGGCGCAGGGATTGGCCATGCTGGATTTGTGCGAACGCGCGGCACAGGGATTGACTGCACCGCAGGGGGCGGCCAGTGCGGCACCGCTCATGGCGGCGGCCAGTGCGCCGGAAGAGATGATGGATTTTGCGAGTGTGTTGAATTTCATGGTGCTCTCCTTGAGGGTGACGGCAGAGCCGATATGGCCGCTGCAAGGATTAGTCGCGGCACCTTGCCTTTCCTTACAGCTCAAGAGAGTAGCCCGACGATACGCGGAAGAATGCCGGCGCAGCAATGTCCCGCCAATATCAACCCAGCAGGTTCGCCACCGTCAACAGCAACAACAGGAGCAACTGGAACAGCAGTGTGCGCCAGACCAGTCCTACGGCGCTTTGCAGATGCTCGATATCGACTGCATCGCCGCTGCCGATCTCCGGACGATACACCGGCTGGTCATCGAGCACGAGGGTCTGACCCAGTTGGACGCCGAGCGCACCGGCGCCGGCGGCGAGGAGAATCCCCTCTTCCGCTTGCGGCCAGGCCGCGGCCTGGGTGCGCCAGCAATCGATGGTGTCTTCGAAATTGCCGACGATGGCGAAGCTGATCGCCGTCACGCGCAGTGGCAACCATTCCAGTGCACGGCACGCTTGCCGTGCAAAAGCGCCGAAGGGATCGTCGCCGCCGTCTCCGCGCCAGCTCACGCCGAGAAAAGCAGCCAGCCGATACAGCACCGCGCCCAGCGGCCCCATGCCGAGCAGCATGAAAACAACAAACCAGAAGACAACGCCGAACACATGGCGGTGAGCGGCCAGCAACGCCCGTTCGATGGTGTAGCGCACGACCTCTTCCGGGTTTAGTTCATTGCATGACTTTCCGCTCCATTCGCCCAGCAGTTCGCGCGCGAGTTGCAGATCGTTGTCGCGCAGCGCCTGGTGGATGTCGGTGAAGTAATGGCTGAACTGGCGGAAGCCCATCGAGAGATAGAGCACCAGCACGCAGAACGCCCAGGCGAACACCGCGTGCCGGGCCAGCAACAGGGCATACAAGAACCACAGCAGCGCCAGCAGCGGCACGCTGGCGAGCAGCCATGCGATGCGTCCCTGCGCGCGCTCCCCGGCGTCGAAATGCCGGCGGAAGAAGTCCGCATAATCCGTTGGCCACTGGTACAGGAAACGGCGCGAGGACAAGGGAACGACCTGTTCCAGCAACAGTGCGGTGATCAGCGCAAGCAGACTCATGGCGGCAGGGGCGGCAGAGGGTGATGCGGGAAAGATACCACAGACCTGCCGCGATGGATGCCCCGAAAGTCACCGCACGCACTTCTCCGCCGCTGCCGCAACACAGAAATCCGTCGGCATCCACGGGCTTGTGCGGGACGTGCGCAGGCGCGCGGACTCCCACCCGGTTCGCGGGGAGTTCGCCCCCTACGCGATCATTCCGGCCGCGACAGTATTGTTGCTCGCCTCGTCGATGACGATGAAGCTGCCGGTGGCACGATCGATCTCGTAGGAGTCGAACACCAGCGGCAACTGGGTCCTGATCGCCACGCGCGCGATGTCGTTCATGTGCAGTTGCTCGACCGCATGCTGTTGCAAGGTGTTGACATCGACCCGGTAATCCAGGCTGGAGAACAGGCACTTCGATGTGCGCGTGGTGTGCTTGACCAGATATTTGCGGTTCTTGTCCAGCGGCGCTTCGGACAGCCAGCACAGCGTCGCCGCAAACTCCTTCTCGACCCTGGGCGCATGCGCGCTTGTCTTGACCAGCATGTCGCCGCGCGAGATGTCGATCTCGTCGGCCAGCCGCAAGGTCACGGACTGCGGGGCGAATGCGGTTTGCAGGCCGCCGTCGTAGGTGAAGATTTCCTTGACGGTGGTGCTGCGCCCGGACGGCAGGACGGTGACCTGGTCGCCAACCGATACCTCGCCCGCCTCGATGCGTCCGGCAAAGCCTCTGAAGTCGTGATACTCGTCGGTCTGCGGGCGGCACACCCACTGCACCGGGAAGCGCAAATCGCTGGTGTTGAGGTCGTGCTC
>JAVHSB010000297.1:0-7697 GCA_036171955.1 Sideroxydans sp. | reverse complement strand
GGAACGATCTTGCTCACGCGGAGCATGGACATTACATATTGGCCTTGTACCATTTATTGCGTTTTCTGAAGTGTGGGTCTGGAGGGGCTTAACTTACCGCAACGCGAGTCTATCACCCACTTGTGCATGCGCATACCATTCATTCAATTCAGCGGCGGCGTACCCACTGCTCCACGATGCAATATCCGCTGCTGCAACCGGAGCATAAGGCCCTTGTTTCACCTCGAAGATAACCGCCCCCGAGTCGCGCGACAGCACGGCATGCCAGCCGCCGGCGGGGATCTCGATCACGCTGACATCATCGCCCAGCGTCGCCCGCTGGGTGACTACCCCCGCATCGTTGAAGGTGAGCACCGTGAACTGTCCGCGCAGCGCGATCAGGACTTCCCAGGTGTGCGGATGGCGATGTGGCAAGACCAGTGTGTCCGGCTCCATGGCGATGGCAAGGCGTTGCACGGGGTCGCTCAATTGTGGATGCAGATTGGAATTGGCGCGCAGGCGCGGCGAATGGCAGGCCTGGTGCGCAAGAGCAGTCAAATCATTGGCGGTGAGTTTTTGCATGGTATTCTCCTGATGTTTCCCGATTCTACCGAAACTCGCCGCGTTCGTTTCACCCTATGAAGCCGGTACGACTCCCTATAGAATCCGCCACCATGTCCATCATCCAGAATTCAGCGCTGGCATTGGCGCTGATTGCATTCATCGCTTGCGCAAGCGCGCCCGCCAGCGCGCAGGAAGAGATCGCCCGCACCGAATTCGTCACCGAGTTCGACCCGTACTATTCCGATATCGGCCTCAACATCCCGCTCAGCAACAAACCGATCCCGACCATCACCTCGGACAGCGAGGCGGTGATCTACCGCGAGTTGATTCGCGATTCTCTGCTGCCGCGCTACATGACGCTCGAAGCCAGCGTCTATCCTATGCCGGTTCTCGGCACCTGGCTTAAAACCCATCAGCGCGGCTTTTACGACAGCGGACAGATCGGCGGCAGCGGTTTCAATCTGATCGAATCATTGACCGCGGGTTTCCAGGAACCGTGGGCAGTTTCCGCCTTCTTTGGCAATGTCGCCAAGCTGCGGCGTCCGGGCAAGCCCGGTGGTGGCGAGAATTACGGCTACAGCGGTTATCTGTTTAGCGCCGGGGCCAAGCACATCAAGGACAACACCCTGATCTCCGACGACTGGATGGAGATCGAATGGAAAATCAAGGGCAAGCTCGACTATCCGGGCAAGCGCTTGTCCTGGAGCTTGCGCGGCGGTGCCAAACTCCACCGCAACGCGGAAGTGAACGACATCTATTACCTGGCGGCGGCACGCAACCACACCGAAGTGGATCTGCCCTACCTCGACTGGCTGGAAAACACCAGCATCGAAACGCGCCTGCATTTTTTGCAGCGCGGAGGTAAACCGGTGCGCACCGAGCTGATCGTCGGGAAAAAATTCCCGACCCCGAAACTGGGCATCGTCCCCACTTTCAGCGCGGGTTTCATCTGGAACAGTCCGGACGAATATTCCGGCCTGTTGCGCGCCGACACGGGCAATCGCCTGACCTTTGTCCTGCGCCCGTCTTTCGAGTTTTGACTGAAGCCTAAGGAATTCTGGAAATGTGCGGCCTCTGCGGCGAACTACGTTTCGATAAACAAACTCCCGACCACGCGCGGCTGATGCGCATGACCGATGCGCTGACCCGGCGCGGGCCGAACGCCTCCGGTATGTATGCCGATGGGCCCCTCGCCTTCGGCCACCGGCGGCTTTCCATCATCGATCTGTCCGAGCGATCACGCCAGCCAATGGTGGACGAGACGCTGCACCTGACTCTGGTTTTCAACGGAACGATCTACAACTACCGAGAATTGCGTGCAGAGTTGCAGGAGATGGGCTATGAGTTCTTCTCCGACGGCGACAGCGAAGTCATCCTCAAGGCCTACCACGCATGGGGCGAGCATTGCGTGGCGCACTTCTACGGCATGTTCGCCTTCGCCATCTGGAACCAGCGCGACCACACGCTGTTCATGGCGCGCGACCGCTTCGGCATCAAGCCTTTGTATTATTCGCTCGACGGCGCATCGCTGCGTTTCGCTTCCAGCACGCAAGCACTGCTGGCGGGCGGCGGCATCGACACCAGCATCGATCCGGTGGCGTTGCACCACCAGCTCACACTGCACTCCTCCGTCCCCGCACCGCGTACCCTGCTCAACGGCATCCGCAAGCTGCCACAGGCGCACTGGATGCGCATCACGGCCACAGGCGATGTCGAACTCAAGCGCTATTGGGCACTGGAGGCAACACGCCCTGCTGTCGCATTGAGCGAGCAGGAATGGATACTCGCCACACGCCATGTACTCAAGAAAGTGGTGGAACGCCACCGCTTGGCAGCGGACGTGCCGGTGGGCGTATTACTTTCGGGCGGCCTCGATTCCAGCCTGATCGTTGCACTGCTGGCCGACCATGTGCCCGACCTGCGCACCTTCTCCATCGGCTTCGAGGACATCGGCGGCGATGCAGAGAAAGGCGACGAGTTCGAATATTCCGATCAGGTAGTGGCGCGTTACCACACGCAGCATCACAAGATGCTCATCCCCAACAGTGAAGTGTTGAAGCGCCTGCCGGAAGCGGTGCGCAGTATGTCCGAGCCGATGGTGAGTCAGGACAACATCGCGTTCTACCTGCTGGCGGAACAAGTATCCAAAGATGTGAAAGTGGTGCTGGCCGGACAAGGTGCGGACGAAGTGTTCGGCGGTTATTTCTGGTATCCGCAGATGGAAGCGGCGAGGGGCACGCCGCTACAACGCTTCAGCCAGCATTATTTCGACCGTGACCATGCCGAATATCTGGAGACGGTGAGCGATGCCTACCGCACGGAAGATGTCACCAGCGAACTGGTCGCAAAAGAATTGGCGAAGCCGCATGCCGACACCTTCCTCGACCAGGTGCTGCGTTTCGACGTGACCACTCTGGTGGTGGACGATCCGGTGAAGCGCATGGACAACATGAGCATGGCCTGGGGCCTGGAAGCGCGCGTGCCCTTCCTCGACCACGAGTTGGTCGAACTCGCCGCCAAGATGCCGCCCGCTCTGCGATTGAAAGAAGGCGGCAAGTTCCCCCTCAAAGCCATCGCGCGCGGCCTCATCCCCGACACCGTGATCGACCGCCCCAAAGGCTACTTCCCCGTCCCCGCACTGAAATACGTGCGCGGGGAATTCCTGCAATTCATGCGCGAAATATTGCTCTCCGACGCCTGCCAGAAACGCGGCTTGTTCAATCAGGCTTACGTGGAGAAGTTACTGGCAGAACCGGAGTCTCACTTCACGCGACTGAACGGCAGCAAGCTGTGGCATCTGGCGCTTCTGGAATACTGGCTGCAACTCAACCTCGACAGCGTGCAATGAAAAACCGCGCCGAGGCGCGGTTCCTGGTTTTCGGCAATGCTGCTGCTCTCACTGCACGATGTTGCCGATCTTCACATTCACGTTCTTGGTGCCCGGCTTCACGGTCACGCTGAATCCTTCCGCATCACCCGCCTGCGGCATGGCGTTGCCGGCCTTGGAGATGCGTCCGACCACGACCACCTGATCGAAGGCCGAGAGTTTCATCTGCGGGGTCATCGCCATGCTGTCGTCCAGTTCGAAGGTGATGGGCAGGTCGCGCACCTGTTTGCGCAGGATGGCCAATGGCATCTTCGGGCCCTGCGCGGCACGCGCCAGCACGAACACGGTATCGTCAGGACTGAACTTCCCATTCAGCGCAGCATCCAGCATGACCTTGCCGGTGATGCGCTCCTTGCCCGCAGCTGCGGTCTGTGCGGGCGGCGCTATCTGTTCCAGCATCGGTGCCCTGCCGCCCTTGACGTGCGCCAGCAACTGGCGCGCCTCGGCCAGTCCGCCGTCGATCGCACGCGCATCCTCGCTGTCAGCAGGCAGTTGCACGCGCAATTTTTCCCAATGGCGAATAGCGACGGCGAATTCGCCGCGCTCCATCGCGGCCGAACCGGCCAGAGCCAGACTCTTCATGTGGCTCGGGTCGAGCGCCAGTGCCTTGTTGATGTATTCGGTCGGTTTGCCGCGCAGGGTCTGGCCTTGCGCCATCGCCGCCGCATCGGCGTAATCGGCCCAGATCCACGCCTCGTCCGGCACCAGCTCGACCAGCCGCTTGAAAGCACCCGCCGAATCAGCATAGCGCTCGGCCTCCATGTAACTGCGCGCCAGCATCAGCAACGATGTTGCATCGGACGGATCAGCCTTGACCTTCTGCTCCAGTTCGGCAAATCCGCTTTCGCTGCGCACCAGCCCGCCCATGTCGCTCACGCCGGCATGCGGATTGGCCGGGGAAAACGCTGCCGGCGTACCGACCGCGAGATAAACCCCAAGCGACAGTGCGACCAGCGCGACGGACATGCCGATGGCCAAAGTGCGGTAAGGGCGGGCATTTGCGACAGCCTCTGTTTGTGTGGCGGCCGCGACTTCTTCCAGCACCCGGCTTTCCAGTTCGCGCTTGCCCTGCTGATGCAGTTCCGGCGCCAGCAGTCCGTTCTTGAGATCCGCATCCAGTTCGGCCAGCTGGTCGCGCAAAATTTGCAGGTTGGCGGCATTCCGTTCCACCGTGTTGCTGCTCGAACGACCGCGCCACAAAGGGACACCCACAAACAGGGCCGCAACGGCCAGCAATGCCGCACAAATCAACCAGAACAGGATCATGATTTACTTTCGTCTTCGAGGAGGGTTGCGGCCTTTTGCTCGTCTTCCGCACTCAATGTGGGTGCCACCACGGCGCTACGACGCTTGCGCAACTGGTAGCCCAGAATGCCGATGCCGAGCAGGAGCAAAATGAATGGCGCCATCCACAATGGCATGGTCTCGCGGTCAACCGGAGGATCAAACAGCACGGACTTGCCGAAACGCTCGACCAGCAGGTCCATGATTTCCTGGTCGGTCGCTCCGGCGATCATTTTTTCACGCATGATCTGGCGCACGTCGTTCGACCAGTCCGAGCGCGAGCTGGCAACGTTCTCGCTCTGGCAAACGAGGCAGCGGACTTTCTCCGCAAGATTGATCATGCGGCGCTCGATCGCGGGATTGTCGGCCAGGTCTCTGGCCTCGTCCGCCAACGAGAACAGCGGGAACAGCAGCAATGATGCGAGCAGCAGCCTTTTCATTTTTTCTTCAACTCCTCTACCAGCGGCAGAATGCGTTCGCGCAGATTTTTCGGGGTCGCCGCTCCGATCAGCTTGTCGCGGATAATGCCCTGTTTGTCGATGACATAGGTTTCCGGCACCCCGTACACGCCGTAATCGAATCCGATCTTGCCATCCACATCGAACAGGGTCAGCTGATACGGATTGCCCGCCTTGCTCAGCACGGCCAGCCCATCCTCGCGCTTGTCCTTGTAGTTCAGGCCGAGGATCGGCACGATGTTCTGCCCCGCCAGATCCATCAGCACCGGATGCTCATCCTTGCATGCGGTACACCAGGATGCCCATACATTCAGCAACCAGACCTGGCCGCGCATGTCCACTGCCGACACCTGTTTGGAGGCATCTTGCAGCAACGGCAAAGTGAAGGTCGGCGCAGGCTTGTCGATCAGCGGGGAAGGCACTTCGCGCGGATCCAGGCTCAGGCCGACATACAGAAACACGGATAACACCAGGAAAATCACCAGTGGCAATATGAAACGCATCATGCTGTCTGCTCCTTAACGTGTGCCGTATCCAGCAGTTCGGGCTGCGACTTGCTCGCATGGATGCGGTAGCGCCGGTCGCTGATCGCCATCACGCCGCCCAGCGCCATCAGCAGACAACCGGCCCAGATCCAGTCCACGAACGGTTTGATATAGACACGCACCGCCCAAGCCTCGGTATCCGGGATCGGCTCGCCCAGCGACACATACAGGTCGCGCAACAGGCCGGTGCGAATCGCGGCTTCGGTCATCGGCATGCCGGAGGCGTTGTAAGTGCGTTTTTCGGGATGCAATACCGTGAGCAGCTTGTCATCCTTGCGCACCGTAACGAGACCTTGGGCGGCCATGTAGTTGGGGCCCTGCACTTCGGTCACGCCGTCGAAACGGAAAACGTAGCCGCCCGCGTTCAGGGTGTCGCCAACATTCATGCGCACATCCCGTTCGGTCTCGTAGCCCTTGACCAGGGTTACGCCAATGATGAAGACGGCGATGCCGAGATGCGCCAGCTGCATGCCGTAATAGCTGCGCGTCGGATTCTTCAGCCGTTGCCACAACGTCCCCTCGCTGCCCATGCGCCTGCGCAGGTCGATGAGGCCCGTGCTGATGATCCACGCAGCCAGCAACAGTCCCAGCGCGATCAGCGGCGTCCACTCGCCCAGGACGAAGGGGAGCAGCACGGCAACCACCATGCTTGCCACCAGCGCCCAGCGCACGCGCTGCCAGATGTCGGGCAGGCTGGACTGTTTCCAGCGTGCAACGGGTCCCAGCCCCATCATCATCACCAGCGGCACCATCAGCGGCACAAAAACGGTATTGAAGTAAGGGGGGCCGACCGACAGTTTGCCAAAACCGAGCGCATCCATGAACAGCGGGTACAGGGTGCCGAGAAACACAGAAGCCGAAGCAACGGTGAGCAATACGTTGTTGCTCAACAACATGGTTTCGCGCGAGACCAGTTCGAATTTTCCGCCGAGGCCGATCTTCGGTGCACGCCATGCAAACAGCAGCAGCGATGCGCCGATGACCACGACCAGAAAGGTCAGGATGAAAACACCGCGCCGGGGGTCGGTGGCGAAGGCGTGCACCGATGTCAGGACGCCGGAACGCACAAGGAAGGTGCCCAGCAGGGAGAGCGAGAAGGCGGCGATGGCCAGCAGCACGGTCCAGCTCTTGAAGGCGCCGCGTTTTTCGGTGACGGCGAGCGAATGAATCAGTGCCGTGCCCACCAGCCAGGGCATGAACGACGCGTTTTCCACCGGATCCCAGAACCACCAGCCGCCCCAGCCCAGTTCGTAATATGCCCACCAGCTGCCGAGCATGATGCCGATGGTCATGAACACCCAGGCCACCGTGGTCCATGGCCGCGACCAGCGCGCCCAGGTCGAATCCAGTTTTCCCCCGAGCAGGGCGGACAGTGCAAATGCAAAAGCCACGGAGAAACCGACATAGCCCATGTACAACATCGGAGGATGGATCACCAGCCCCGGGTCTTGCAGCAGCGGATTCAGATCGCGGCCATCCATGGCTGCCGGCAACAGGCGATCGAACGGATTGGAGGTGATCAGCATGAACAGCAGGAAACCGACCGCGATCAGCCCCATCACACCCAGCACGCGCGCCACCATCTCCAGCGGCAAATGCCGGCTGAAGGTCGCCACGGCAATCGTCCACAGCGCCAGGATGAACACCCACAGCAACAGCGATCCCTCATGACCACCCCATAGCGCAGAGATGCGGTACTGGATCGGAAGCTGCGAGTTGGAATGTTCCGCGACGTACAACACCGAGAAGTCGTTGGCGATGAACGAGTAGGTCAAACAGGCAAAGGCAATCGCCACAAATACAAACATGCCTCCGGCAAGTGTTCGTGCCATGCTCATCAGCACCGTGTTGCCGCGCGCCGCACCGACGATGGGAAGGATGCCTTGTGCCAGTGCCAGGAACAAAGCAATGGCAAGGCTGAAATTACCGATCTCTGGAATCATGCTGTGACTTTCGGAATTATTGGGTTACGGGTTTGGG
>JAVHSB010000296.1:0-7710 GCA_036171955.1 Sideroxydans sp. | reverse complement strand
GCGCTACTGACATTTCGTGTCTCCTCCGGAAAAACTTGTTGGAAATCGGACTTTATAAACTTAAATTTGGGGTTCGATTATGCACCACCGCCCCCTCACAGGGCAAATCGGCATACAGCCCGTCCACGGGCATCAGCTTGTCGAATCGGTCAGCCGCCCGATTTTTTGGGAGATTTCAATCCTAATTGCTTTAGTTTTCGGTACAAATGCGTGCGTTCTATTCCAATCTTGTCGGCCAGTTCGGACAAATTGCCTTCAGCCGTTTCAAGATGGTATTTCAAATACAGCGTATCGAAATGCTCCCGCGCCTGGCGGAACGGAAGATCCAGCCGCAGTTCGACCTGAGTGCCCGCAGATTTCACTTCTTGCGCTGCGGATGGCGACATGGGTACCGCCAACGGCAACTGATATTTTTGCAAGGTCTGCTCCAGGGTACTCAACAGTTTTTTCAGTGCGATGGGTTTTTCCAGGAAATCCACCGCCCCGATCCGGGTTGCTTCCAGCGCGGTTTCGATCGTTCCGTGGCCTGACATCATAATCACGGGCACGTTCAAAGTGCCCGACGCTACCCATTCCTTCAAGAGCGTCAATCCGTCGGTTTCCGGCATCCAGATATCGAGCAACACGATGTCGGGATTCTGCCTGATCTGCTGCCGTGCCTGCTCCGCGTTTTCCGCCAGTAGCACACCGTAGCCTTCATCGAACAGGATTTCGGAAAGCAGTTCGCGGATGCCCGCCTCGTCATCAACCACCAGAATATTTTTCGTCGTCATGCAAACTCCTCCGGTTTCTCTTTCAGCACGGGCAGCAGAATGACGATGCTGGTCCCGCTATTCGGTTTGCTCTGGATCGATATGCTGCCCCCGTGTTCTTCCACGATTTTCTTGACAATGGGCAAGCCCAGTCCGGTTCCCTTGACCTTGGTTGTTGCATACGGTTCAAATGCCTTGGACATGAAATTTTCGGGAAACCCGCTGCCATTGTCCGTGACCGTCAGGCGCAACATTCCTTGATCGGCATCGGCGGTGGCCAGCACAATTTGCGGATGCGCAACATGTTGCAGCGCGTCGTGCGCATTTTGCAGCAAATTGTGTATCACCTGCCGCAGACGAGTGGAATCACCCTTGATGCGGAATCTCGATGCCTCCAGACTCAACCGGACCGGACTGCTGCTGGCCTCGTACAATCCCATCACTTCAAGCAGCAAGCGATGAAGATCCAGCGGCATCAGTTGCGCCACGGGCGTGCGGGCATAATTGGCAAAATCGGAAACCATGCTTTTCATCGCCGCGACCTGGCTCACAATGGTTGCAGTCGCCCGCTGCAGCAACTCTGCATCCTTGTCTTCCAGCTTTTCAGCCAGTTTGTGCTGCAGCCTTTCGGCAGAAAGCTGGATCGGGGTGAGCGGATTCTTGATTTCGTGCGCCAGTCGGCGCGCCACCTCGCCCCATGCGGCCTGGCGCTCAGCCTGCAACAGATGGGTAATGTCATCAAACACCACGACATAATCGAACCGGCCCGCAGAGAAAAGTTTGGTCACCCGCAAGAGCAGAACCTGCTCGCCATTCTTGCTCATGCGTTCTACCTGCCGTTGCCAGACCGAATCCGATCCCGAGTTTATACCCTCATGGATCGCGGTAATGAAAGGCTTGAGCAGGGCATGCTCATCACTCAACTGTTGCAATCCCCTGTCATTCAGGAATCCTTCCTCCAGCTCCAGGATGCGCGCTGCACTGGCATTGGCGGAGCGGACCAGCATTTCCCCGTCCACGACCAGAACGCCCGATGACAAATGCGCCAATACGCTTTCCAGATATGCTTTGGCCTCCGCGGCTTGCTGTTGTTGCTGTTCGCTCAATCGTTTTGCGTTGGAGAGCTGGGTTGTCATCTGATTGAAAAGGGCTGTCAGGCCACCCAGCTCATCTTTGCTCTGTACCGGATAATGGCCGCTGAAATCCCCCCTTGCCACGGCGCGCGTTCCCGACACCAAGGCAATCAATGGCGCACTCAAGCGGGCACTGAAATAGAACGCGGCGGACAGGGCACTGAGCATTACGATCAGCAGGGAGAGCGTCAAGGTGATCCCGTACAGCCTTTTCAGGCCCAGTCTCGACAGTGACAATTGCTGATATTCGTCATAGACCAGACGCACGGTTTCCGAATCGTGAGCCATCTTGGCTGATACTGGCTGGGCGAACAGCAGCAGTCGGACTTCTTCACGGTGTACAGACTGCACCGGCACGAGGACCTGCAGGACCAGCTGATTTTCTGCCGTTGCATCAATGTGCCGGTAATGGCCACTGCGCAATGCTTCGCGCAATGCATCGGGTGTGGGCTTGTCGGTCAGCTGCTTTCCCTTGCCGGCAAATGCCGTCTGCTGTCCGCCCGGAGTGAACAGGGCTGCCTGTTGCGCCACCCCTTCGGCGACAAAACGCTTAAGCGTGGCACTGTGCTGGTAGGAATTCTGTTCTGCAAGGATCAACGCGACGAATCGCCCCTTTTTCTCCAGTTCGTCCAGGCCGTTTTCAAGCGTACTTCGCGCCAGGTTGAGGCCACCTTCCAGTGCTTTTTCCACCCGCACATCGAACCATGATTCAATGCTCTTTTCCAGAAACTGGACCGAGATGGCATACACCAGCATCCCCGGCAACACCGCAATCAGGGAGAAAAACACAACGAGGCGCAGGGTAAGTTTTGCGCCATATACCTTTTTTTGTAACTTTCGCAGCAACTGTACGGCTTGAAAGAACAGCAGAGAAATCAGTCCCAGCGTTATCGCACCGGCAAGCCAGAGCAGCGACGCATAATTCTGCGCGTAAAACCCGGTATTGCTGCTGGCGCTGGCCAGCAGGAACAACAATGCCACCCCTGCCACTGCCGAGATCAAAACCAGCCATTTCATGGCTTGCCCTCTTCAGCTGGCTCCTCAACTCCGATTTCCCAATGGAACTGTTCTGACTCTACGTTCCACTGTTGGCTGGTCAGCGCATTGATTTGCAGGGGCTTGGGTAACTGGCTGACATCGATCTTCAGGGAGGCGATGGCACCGATCTGGCTGCCTTTTTTTGCCAGCCTGGAAAAATAGCCGCCGCCCGCCTTTTCCAGCAATGAGGCCTCTATCGGGGGCGATGACAGATGGCCGAGCACACGTAGTGCTTCATCCAGCGTGGCGAAGCTCTGATACAAGCCGCCGCTGCCGATACGGTATTGCCGGGTCAGGGAATTGAAGGCGAGTTTGCTGGTCTGCCGGTGCATGGCAATCTGGGTGTCGGGCCAATACCAGCGCGAGCGGTGCAAGGACAATTCGCCGACAAAATACAGGGTGACACTGTGATGCAATGCATCTTCGACTGCGGACGGCAGGTGGATGTCGAAATCGGCCGCCAGCAGATAATTTTCGCCCACCAGGCGTGCTTCGGCCTTCTTGATGCTGATTCCGGCGGCACAGACAGAGCATGCGAACAATGCAAGTACGCTGAAAGCAATCAGTTGCCGCCAGTAATCAGAATTTTTTGTGCAGCAGGGCATAAAAAAATCCATCGTGCTGTTCGTTCGGTAGCAACTGTCCGGTACGCGGCAGAGCGGACGGAACATCGATCATTTCGGCTTCAGGATGTGCCCCAAGAAATCGCTCTATCACTTCGCCGTTCTCACGCGAAAAAATGGAGCAGGTGGCATACAGCAACCTGCCACCGGCTTCCAGCAATGGCCACAAAGCTTCAAGAATTTCAGATTGTTGCCGTGCAAACCTTTCAATATCTGTCGGGCGGCGCAGCCATTTGATATCCGGATGGCGGCGCACCACGCCGGATGCAGAGCAGGGCACATCCGCCAGAATGCGCTGGAAAGATTTGCCGTCCCACCAGCCACCCGGAGTAGCCGCATCGCCGCACACCAGCTTCGCCGTTCGACCGATGCGGAGAAGATTCTGCTGCACCCTCTGCAATCGGATTGCATCCTTGTCCACGGCAACCAGCTCGATATCCGCCCGTTCCAGCAAGTGGGCGGCCTTTCCACCCGGAGCCGCACACGCATCCAGCACACGCATTCCCGCTGCAGCGTCCAGCAGCCAGGCAGCATATTGCGCGCCCGCATCCTGCACCGAAACCCAGCCTGCGGCAAACTCCGGCAAGCGCTCCACCGGCACCGGCTGTTCCAGAATCAAGGCGCCGGGTTCGACAATTCGCGCCGCCATGTTTTCCTGCGCCAGCATTGTCTGGTATTCCATTGCCGAGCAGTGTCGACTATTCACGCGCAGCGTCATCGGCGGATGCATGTTCCCCGCCTCCAGAATCGCTGCGGTTTTATCGCCATATTGCCTCTGCAACAGAGCGACCCACCAGCGCGGGTAGGAGTAGCGACTGGCCGGATCGGATTCGGCCAGCTGCAACAATTCCGAGCGCCGGCGCTGGAAATTGCGCAAAACTGCGTTGACCAGCGCACCTGTCGCCGGGTTGCGCTGCTTGGCGGCCCGCACTGCATGGTCAACGATGGCATGGGCCGCGCTCTTGCTGAATTCGAGCTGATAGAGCGCAACCAGAATCAGATATCCCAGCCAGGGGTCGCGCACCGCGCGCGTCAAAAGGCGATCAAGGCAAAACTGCAACAGGCCGAAATGGCGCACCGTGCCATAGCTTAAATCCTGCAAGGCTCCGCGTTGCTGTGCGGTAAATTGCGAATGTCTGCGCAGGCTGTCTTGCAGCGCCTGATCCAGATTGCCGCCGTCCATGACCTGTTGCACCAGTCGGGCGGCTTCAGTCTGAATAATATTCACGATGCGCCCGCACCCAGTGTTGCGCCCACCGACAGCTGAAATCCGCGCGTGAATTGTGATGCCGGCAACGCCTTGCCGCCGGGTTTCTGTATTACTTCCAGTACTAGCGAGCCCTCGCCACACCCAACGCGGACGCCATCACCGCCAACTTCCAGAACGGTGCCCGGGATACCGGATCGGCTATCGGCGGTGGCCTGCCATATCTTCAGGGGTGTTCCGTTCAGCTCGGTATGCGCAACCGGGAAAGGATTGTACGCACGCACAGCTCGCTCCAGCTCATCGGCAGAACGGCTCCAGTCCATGCGCGCTTCGGCTTTGCTAATCTTTGCCGCATAGCACGCGTGGGCTTCATTCTGCCTTTGCGGATGCATATTGCCGTCTTGCAAATCCCGCAAGCATGCGGCTATGCACTCCGCTCCCAGCGCTGACAACTTGTCGTGCAAACTCTGCGCCGTTTCCTTTGCCGTGAGTAGAAAAGCGCGCTGCAGCAGTATGTCCCCGGTATCGAGTCCGGCATCCATTTGCATGATGGTGATCCCCGTTGTCACATCCCCGGCCAGAATCGCACGCTGGATCGGCGCAGCGCCGCGCCAGCGCGGCAACAATGACGCATGGATATTCAGGCACCCGAGACGAGGTATCGACAAAACAGCTTGTGGCAGAATCAGGCCGTATGCTGCAACGACCATTGCGTCCGCCTGCAGTTCGCGCAACATCAACTGAATGCTTTCAGATTTGAGACTTTCCGGCTGCAATACGCGGATGCCGTGCGCTTCTGCAAGCAGCTTTACTGGGCTTGCCGTTGGCAGCATCCCGCGTCCGGCCGGGCGGTCGGGTTGGGTCAGTACTGCCACGATTTGATGTTTCGCGTCCAGCAGTGCGCGTAGCGCCTCGGCTGCAAACTGCGGTGTGCCGGCAAAGATCAGTTTCATGTGGAGCCTGTTACAGCGTCTCGCGACGCTGCTTTTTCAGCTTGGATCGGATTCGCGTCTGTTTAAGATGGGAAAGCAGCTCGACGAAGACTCGCCCCTGTAGATGATCCATTTCGTGCTGGATGCATACTGCCAGCAATCCATCCGCTTCCAGCGTAAAAGTCTCGCCGAGTTCATTCAGCGCACGCACGGTGACACGCTCCGATCGCTTGACCTTTTCATAGATTCCGGGCACGGAGAGACATCCTTCTTCCCCTTCCTCTTCGCCGCTGCATTCGAGCAGCTCCGGATTGATAAATATCTTGAGTTCGTTGTGGGCCTCGGAAACATCCATGACAATGATGCGCTGGTGCACATCAACCTGGGTCGCCGCGAGACCAATCCCCGGTGCGGCATACATGGTTTCGCTCATATCACGTATCAAACGGCGAATCTGGTCCGTGACCGCCTCAACCGGTTTTGCCACCTTGTGCAGCCTGGGGTCGGGATATTGAAGAATCGGTAGTAGAGCCATAAATGCTTGCCAACTGAATAGACTAGATGCAGAATTTAAACCGGTGCACAAGGTTTGCACCGCATTCCTTTACTTTGCTGGGGTTTTCCATGCGCAAGATTATATCGCTGATTTGCCTCCTGATGCCCATCCTTGCGACCGCCGACGTTCTGCAAATCCGCGATGATGCACCCGATCGCTACGTTGTGGTCAAAGGCGACACACTGTGGGATATTTCCGCACGATTTTTCAATGACCCCTGGAAATGGCCGGAAATTTGGGAGATCAACAAGCAAGCTATCAAGGACCCGCACTGGATTTATCCCGGAGATGTTGTTTATCTGGATCGCAATTCCGGCCAGCTTTCCGTCAATGAACCGCCTAAGGACACCGGCGAGTCGAGCACAGCGTCTCAGCCCATATCCCCTTCCGATCTGGTCAAGCTTGAACCTAAAGTCCGGGTCGCAGGCACTAACACGGAAGCCATCCCGGCCATTCCGCTTAATGTGATCGGCCCATTCCTCAAGCGCCCACTGGTGATGGAGGATGAAGAACTGGATGCTGCCCCCAAGCTTGTGGGCACCTACGAGCAACGAACCCTGCTTTCCACGAACGATGTCGCCTATGCTCAGAATCTCCCTGCTAACAAAGGGACACAGTGGCAGATATACCGCCCGAACGTAAAATTCGTCGATCCCGATACGGATGAAGAACTTGGCCAGGAAGTTCTGTATCTCGGGGATGCCGATGTAGAAAAATTTGGCGATCCCAGTACTTTGCGCATTACGCAAGCCATTCTGGAGATCAACAAAGGCGATTATTTCGCCCAGGCTCCTGCGGGTTACTCCACTGATTTTGTTCCTCACGCCCCGGTGAAACCCGTTGCAGCCAAAGTTATTTCCATCTACGGCGGAGTCCAGCAGGCGGGCCAATATGCCATCATTACCCTGAATAAGGGAAGGCGTGATGGGGTTGAAGTGGGTCACATTCTTGCGCTTTATCAAAAAGGCGAAGTGCTCAAAACCAAGGGACTGTTCACACCCAACATAGAGCTCCCCGATATGCGTTATGGTTTGGTCATGGCATTCCGGGTTTTCAATAAGGTCTCCTACGCACTGGTGATGCAAACTCGATTGCCGGTGCAGCTTCTCGACAGTGCGCGCAACCCGGAATAGATGGTGCTGGAATCCGGTCTGATCGACTGGCTCAAGCTGTGCCTTGTCCCGGGCCTCGGTAGCGAGGGCCAGCGCAAACTGTTGCAGGCATATGGCTCACCGGGAGCCGTTCTGCAACAATCAGCTTCTGAACTCTCAAGATTCGTCAGAACGCCTGTCGCTTTCGCCATTACCCAGGGAATCGATGGGGCGGCCCTTGACATGGCAGGGGAGTGGCTTTCCGATCCCCTGAACCACATTCTCAATGTTGCCGACGCCGAATACCCTCAGGCTTTGCTCAATATCAGCGACCCGCCGCTTCGGTTGTATGTCAAAGGCAGGCTTGATCTTCTCAAC
>JAVHSB010000295.1:0-1561 GCA_036171955.1 Sideroxydans sp. | reverse complement strand
TATCGATCTGGCTTTTCACGGAAGCATGCGTGGCATTGCCGGTCGCGCACCCGCCCATCGTGAACAGACACAGTACGATGAATATCCGTTTCATTTTCCACTCCCATTCTTGCTATTGTCTTCCACGCAGGTCACGACCTTTTTCTTTTTGCGCGCGGGCTTCCCGTTGGCTGCGCTACTGGCTTTGGCTGCGCTGTTGTCGGCCTTCGCTGCGCCAGCAGCATTGGCTACAGCGCCAGTTTCGCCCCCGGCCGCCGTCTTGCGGATGGTTGGCAGTCCCTGGCGTCCGGCACAAGCCAGTTCCGTCTTGGACAGGTTCACGGTCGGGAACATGTGCATCACCTGCCGACCCTGCGGCCCCATCAGCACCACACAGGTCTCGTTCACCACGGTCAGCGTCGCATCGCCATATTTCTGACCGACCCGGACTTCCGTGCCGTTGATGATTGCCGCTTCGTGTTTTCCGGACAGGATCACCGATTGCAGCCCCTGCGGCTTGGGTGTGACCAGAGCGGTCGCATCGCTTCCCGCACTTGGCAACAACTCGACCGCAGGCCGGGTCGGATCGGGCAAATCCTCCGCAACGGCAGCGGCCGCAAGCCAGAATGTCGCCAGCAGCAAAATCAGGTTTTTCAGATTTGCAGCCATTTTTTATCCAAGCTCAAGGTATATAACGTCAGCGTCAATTCGGCGTCCGGATATTTCGCCACCTGCATTCTGGCCATGCCCCAGAACATCTGGGTTGGCAGTTTTTCCAGTGCGCGCAGATATTGGAGAAGATCGGCATAGCTGCCACGCACGGTGATTTTCACACCGTGCTTGTAGATTTGATTCCCTGCTTCCGCGTTATTCTTCGCCGCATCCGCCCCCGCGTCGATGAATTTCGATGTCGGCAGGGTGTCCAGCGCCAGCAATTGCAGGTGCGCATTCCTGCTCAACACCTGCTCCAGCAGGGAAGCCATCTTTTCCGGCGGCACCAGCTTGTCCTGCGTCTCTTTCAGATACGCGTCGCCCCGGGCGATCTGCTCGCGCAGTTGCTTGATGCGCAGGCGTTGCGGCGCATCCTTGTCGTTCTGCTGGGCTTGCAGCAGAGCGCCCAACTGCGCCTGTATCTCCTTCATCTTTTCCTGCTGCTGCACCACTTGCCCGGACAGGCGTTTTTGCTGCGCCAGCAACGGGTCGAGGAATAGCACGTTGATCAGCGACACCAGGGCAAAAGCGGCGGCCGCAAAAATCAATGCACGCTCGCGCAGCGACATCGCATCGACCTTACCCGCGACCAGTTCCCAGCGTTCCCGCATCATTGCGCCGCCCTTTCCGCAGTCCCCGAAAGCAGGCCGAACTCCAGATAGGAATTCACCGCCTTGCCGTCGATCACGGGCTGCTTCATTTGCATGCTCTCGAACGTCTTGCCGCGCATCACCTCTTCGCGCCCGAGGCGCTGGATGTAACCCGGCAACAATTTCGGATCGGTCACCGCTCCGTGCAAACCGATTTGCGCGCCATCGCCGTTGATGTCGAAGCCGGTCAGCCACAGCCCTTTTATCGCCTGGCGCGCGAA
>JAVHSB010000294.1:0-1564 GCA_036171955.1 Sideroxydans sp. | reverse complement strand
TCGACATCAACATGGGCTGCCCGGCAAAAAAGATTTGCAATGTGATGGCCGGCTCCGCCCTGTTGCAGAACGAGCGGCTGGTGCAGACCCTGCTCGAAGCGGTGGTCGGCGCGGTGGATGTGCCGGTCACGCTGAAGATCCGCACCGGCTGGGACAAGCACAATCGCAACGCGGTCAACATCGCGCACATCGCGGAGTCCACCGGCATCCAGGCACTCGCGATACATGGCCGCACCCGCGCCTGTGCCTACACCGGCGATGCCGAATACGACACCATCCGCGCGGTGAAACAGGCCGTGCATATCCCGGTCATCGCCAACGGCGACATCACCACGCCGGAGAAAGCCAGATACGTCCTCGAACATACCGGCGCCGATGCGGTGATGATCGGGCGCGCCGCGCAGGGCCGGCCCTGGCTGTTCCGCGAGATCGCGCACTATCTGGACACCGGCGAAAGCCTGCCGCCGCCTGCGGTGGATGAAATCCTCACCGTACTACTGCAACACTTGGAGGAGTTGTATGCGTTCTACGGCGAGCACACCGGACTGCGCGTGGCGCGCAAACATATTTCCTGGTACACCAAAGGGTTGCCGGGATCGGCGCTGTTCCGTCACCGCATGAACCAGTTGGAAAGTGTTGAAGCGCAGTTGTCTGCCGTGAACGCATTCTTTGAGGAATTGCGCAGCCACGGCGAAAATTTGCATTATGAGGAAGCAGCAAACCATGACTGAAAATTGCCCGATCAGCGAGAACGACATCGCCAAATATGTGCGCAAGGCCTTGAATGACTATTTCAAGGACCTCGACGGCGAAGAACCGCCGGTTGCGATTTACGACATGGTGCTGTGCTGCGTGGAAAAGCCGCTGATCGAAACCGTGCTGCAGCATGCGGGCAGCAACCAGACCCGCGCCGCCGAACTGCTCGGCATCAACCGCAATACCCTGCGCAAAAAGATGCAGTTCTACGGCATCGCCTGAAGCGCACTCGGCTCCCGTTTATTTTTATTGGAAATCATCATGGCAAAAATCACCCAGGCACTCATCAGCGTCTCCGACAAATCCGGCGTCCTCGAATTCGCCCAGGGGCTCAACGCGCTCGGCGTGAAGATCCTTTCCACCGGCGGCACGGCCAAGCTGCTTGCCGATAACAAGATTCCGGTCACCGAAGTCGCCGACTACACCGGCTTCCCCGAGATGCTCGACGGTCGCGTCAAGACCCTGCAACCGAAAGTGCACGCGGGCATCCTCGCGCGGCGCGATGTGCCGGAGCACGTGGCGACCCTGAAGAAGCACGCCATTCCCACCATCGACCTCGTGGTGGTGAACCTGTACCCGTTCGCGGCGACCATCGCCAAGCCCGGCTGCACGCTGGAAGATGCCATCGAGAACATCGACATCGGCGGCCCGACCATGGTGCGCTCCGCCGCCAAGAACCACGCGCATGTCGCCATCGTCACCGACCCCGCCGATTATGGCGACGTGCTGGCCGAGATGCAGACCAACCAGTGTGCCGTGTCCGATGCGACGCGCTTCGACCTGGCGAAGAAAGCCTTTTCGCACACCG
>JAVHSB010000293.1:0-1566 GCA_036171955.1 Sideroxydans sp. | reverse complement strand
GTGTCGTGGCGATATCCGAATGTCCCAGCAACATCTGCACCACACGCAGGTCGGCGCCGTGGTTGAGCAGATGGGTGGCAAAGGCATGGCGCAGCGTGTGCGGCGACAGCGGTTTATGCATGCCGCCCTGTTTCGCGTGTTTCTTGATCAGATACCAGAACATCTGCCGCGTCATCCCTTCACCGCGATGCGTGACGAATAAAGCATCCGTCTGTTTTCCGGCCAGCAAGATCGGACGCGCCTCGTCCAAGTAGCGCCGAACCCAATCCAGCGCTTCCTCACCCAGCGGAACCAGGCGTTCCTTGCTGCCTTTGCCCATCACCCGCACCACGCCTTCGTTCAGGCTGACCTGCAGGGTGAGCAAACCGACCAGCTCGGACACGCGCAAACCGCTGGCATACAAAGTCTCCAGCATGGTGCGGTCGCGCATGCCGAGCGGCGTTTGCACATCCGGGGCGTTCAGCAGCAGCTCCACATCCTCTTCGCTGAGACTCTTGGGCAGGCTGCGCGGCAACTTGGGCGTGGCAATCTGCAAAGTGGGATCGACCGCGATCTTGTTCTGGCGCAACAGGTATCGATACAAGCGCTTGAGGCTGGAGATGGCACGCGAGGTCGAGGTCGCGCGGGCTTTTTCCCCGCTGACGAGATGCGCGAGAAATCCCTGGATATCGGCATGGGTCGCGGCCATCAGGCCGCCCTCGTGTTGCTGCTGCAACCATGCGCCGAATTTATCCAGATCGCGGCGGTAGCTTTCCAGCGTGTTGCGCGACAGGCCATCCTCCAGCCACAGCGCGTCGCTGAATTCATCCAACAACTCGGTGTTTGTCATTCCTTCCCCTTGCATGGGGGAAGGCCGGGACGGGGGTTGTCGTGTTCATGTGCCAACAACCACCGCTTGATATCGAGCGCACCGCCCTCTGCACTGTGCATGAAACCGCCCAGCCCGGTGCGGCTCACTACGCGATGGCAGGGAATGACGATGGGGATGGGGTTGTTGCCGCAAGCCTGGCCGACCGCCTGCGCGCTGGAGCCGATTCTTTTCGCAAGCTCGCCGTAAGTCAGCGTCTGCCCGCAAGGAATCTCCAGCATCGCCTGCCACACGTTGCACTGATGGTGCGTGCCATCGAGCTCGAATGGCAGGTCGATCTCGAAGTGCGCATCGGCAAAATAGGCCGACAACTGATCGCATATCTCCCGCGCCATCGGACTGACCGGAAGCCGCTCTTTCATGCGCGAGGAGACGAACTCGATACCCAGCAGATCCGTGTCAGAACTACGGATGCCGAGCTTGCCAAAGGGGGCGGGTATGACTGCCTGGAATTCCATGCCCTCATGATAGCGGAAACAAAAAAAGGCTTCTTCGCATTAGCCCATCATTATTTGCAACCATGCCCTGCATCGAAACCCGAACACCCGCAAGCGCCATCTGGCGCACAAAATCTATCCGCATTTACCGCGCAGTCTGGCGATTGTCTGGTCGCTCAATGTCTGTTTTCAGTGTCCGCTCTTCTCCGCACACTCCTGTGCTTCGTACCACATGGCATTGAGCACCGACAACATCACGGC
>JAVHSB010000292.1:0-7789 GCA_036171955.1 Sideroxydans sp. | reverse complement strand
CCAATTGCTCGTGTTCGTCGAAGATGGTGACTTCATGCCCCTTCAGCGTGAGCTGGTAGGCGCAGGACAGGCCGGCAGGGCCGCCGCCCATGACCGCCACTTTCTTGCCGGAAGGCTGAACAGCGGGTTTGTTGTACTTGAGATTGTTGGCGATCGCATATTCGCCGAGGAAATGCTCGACGGAATTGATGCCGACATGGTCCTCGACTTCATTGCGGTTGCAGCCGCTTTCGCACGGCGCGGGACACACACGTCCCATGACCGACGGGAAAGGGTTGGCTTCGGTCAGGCGGCGCCATGCATATTCCTGCCACGGCATGACGGGCTTGCCGTCGGCGCCGTTGGGCACTTTCTCGGTGCCACGCACGATGGACAGATAGCCGCGGATGTCCTCGCCAGCCGGGCAGCTTCCCTGGCACGGCGGCGTGGACTGGATATAGGTCGGGCATTTGTAGGAGTAGCTCGCCTGAAAGATTTTCTCGTTCCAGCGTTTGATCTTGTTCTCGCCATCCTTGTAACGGCGGAATGTGAGCTTTTGCGGGGTTTCGGTTGATGCTGACATAGTGTCTCCTGCCTCCAGTGAAATTAGCGCTTGTCGCCCAGAATGATTGCGTTGCTGACGAGCTGGTGCACGCCCCCGACCATTTTGCGGTCGAAGCCGTAATAGGGTACAACCTTGCTGAATTGTGTCTTGCAGATGGCGCAGATCATGGCGACGAAATTGACGCCCTTGTCCTCCGCAACCTGATGCAGCGCCTCCATCCTGGGCAAAGCGCCCTTGATGCGCAGATCCATCAAATCGTCGGTCAGCAATCCGCCGCCGCCGCCGCAACAGAAGGTGCGTTCGCGCGTGGTATTCGGATCCATCTCGACGTAATTGTTGGCCACCGCCTTGATCAGACGGCGCGGAATCTCGAACTGGCCGCCGGGCAGGTCACCCATGCGCGAACCGCGCGCCACATTGCACGAGTCGTGGAACGTGATGACATGCTGGTCGTTTTTGGATTTGTCGAGCGTCAACGCTCCACGCTCGATCATGTCCAGCGTGAATTCACAGATATGGGTCGGCTGCCGATAACGATGGTCGAGCTGCTTTTGCAGCATCTGCGCAAAGCGGTCGTTCTCATCGGCACCTTCGCCCACCCCGTTCAGGGTGTTCCAGAAACTGTAGGCCACGCGCCACGCATGGCCGCACTCGCCCACCACGATGCGCTTGACGCCGAGATCCAATGCGGCCTGGCGGATGCGCAGGGCAACTTTGCGCAGCTGCTCGTAGTTGCCGATGAACATCCCGAAATTGGCCGCTTCCGATGACATCGAGGACAGCGTCCAGCTGGTGCCTGTGGCATGGAAAACCTTGGCATAGCCGATCAGGCTGTCGATGTGCGGTTCAGCGAAGAAATCGGCGGACGGCGTGATCAGCAACACTTCCGCGCCCTTGACATCGATCGGGAAGCGCACGTCAACTCCGGTCGCCTCCTTCACATCCTCTTCCAGCCCTTCCATGGTGTCGGTCAGCGCGGGACCGGGCAGACCGAGGTTGTTCCCTATCTTGTGCACCTTGCCGATAATCTCGTTGGAATATTTCTGCCCCATTCCGACTTCGGCCAGTATCTCGCGCGCCGCCATGGTGATCTCGGCGGTATCGATGCCGTAGGGACAAAACACCGAGCAACGGCGGCATTCGGAACACTGGTGATAATAGTTGTACCACTCGTCCAGCACTTCACGGGTCAGATCGCGCGCGCCGACCAGTTTGGGAAACCATTTCCCCGCCCAGGTGAAATAGCGGCGGTAGACGCTGCGCATCAAATCCTGACGTGCCACCGGCATGTTCTTCGGATCCTGGGTGCCGATGAAATAGTGGCACTTGTCGGAACAGGCGCCGCAATGCACGCAGGCATCCATGAAGACCCGGACCGAACGATATTTCTGGAGCAAATCGCCCATCTTGGCGATGGCCCTGTCGTGCCAGTCTTCCACTACCTGACCGGGAAAGCCGAGTGCTTCCTGCAGTTTTTCATTGGCAATGTAAGGACCCTTACCTTCCATTGCCCCCGGGATTAAGCGCGGGATGATGGGAATGGTGCGGTATGCCGGTGCGGTGATTTCCGCCATCTCAATTCTCCGATTCCATTTGGCGACCCCAGCTGCTCAAGTGCCGTTTTTCACGCGGATTGTCAGCCTGATTGCGTGTGGGCGAGAAAAACACCCCCGGTGCATGCAGCAACTTGCTGAACGGGAACAAGGCCAGCAAGGCAACAACCAATGACAGGTGCAGGAGCAGGACCGGATCCGCCGGGAGTTGCCCCATATTCAGCCCCAACCAGGCAATGAAGAACGATTTCACCGCGATGACGTCGGTATGGACAAAGAACTGCATCAGCAGACCAGAGCCCGCGATAGCCATGAGCAGCACCAGCCAGAGATGGTCGGAGGGCGTGGAAATATAGCGGATGCGTTCGACGAACAGGCGGCGCACCCAGAGTCCGCCCAAGCCCAGCAGCATGGTGATGCCCGCATACTTGCCGAACGGCTGTATCAGGGCGACCCAGCCCCATACCGGCTCCGTGAAATAACGCAAATGGCGCATGAGCACAAGCGCAAGGCTGGCATGGAACAGCCAGCCCATCGCCCATGTCCACAGGTTGGCCTTGAACAGGCTTTCGAAGAACACCACCTCGCGCGCCATGCGCAGCACCACGCCGCCTTGGGTCGTCGGTGCCGGGGTGGTGGGAATCTTCAGCGGCGCAGGTGTGCGCGCATAAAGTGAAATACGGGAGAGTAATCCCACGACAAACAACAGCGTCGCGAGATAGAACAAAATTGCAATCAATATGCTCATCGTCGGATTACCCGGTTACAGCTAAATTAAACGCAACCTGTCGGTTTCGGCAGGCCAGCAATCTTGCACGCCTGTTTGCCAGGGCCATAAGGGAACAAGCCATACAGGTATTCGCTGTTGCCTTTTTCCGCGCCCAGTTTCTTTCCGATGGCCTTGGTCAACACACGCACGGCCGGAGCGATCTGGTATTCATCGAAATATTCGCGCAGGAAATTGATGACTTCCCAGTGCTGATCAGTCATGTCGATGCTTTCAGTTTTCGCGATGTAGTTCGCCACGTCAGCGTTCCATTCGGACAGGTTGACCAGATAACCTTCCTCGTCTGTTTCGTATGATTTACCGCCAACTTCGATACTAGCCATGCTGTTTCTCCTTTATAGAAAATAGTTGCTGCCTGCTACTTTTATCTTCCCTCACCTCAATCCTTTCCCGGCGGGAAGGGAAGCGTTGGTATCGCTACGCGACCTTCACCTTACAGCCAGGATTGGCAATTCTTGTTATTGGCCGCCAGATCGACGAAACCCGCGTAGTCCACGGGCGTCACTCCCTCGATCATTTTGCCACCCAGGCCGCGCGCATCCAGATCCGGCAACAGGACGTGAACCTTGAATTTACCCATTGCTGCGCGCACCCTGGCTTCCATCGCGCTGCCGCGGGTGGCGGCATAGACCCCATCCTCGATCAGCAGAATATCCCCGCCCGTTGCGCAGTTCAGGCAACTATCCAGCGCGACACTGGTCATGGGTGATTTATTGATGATGTGTAGCATGCGTCCCCCTAGAAACTCAAGATTGCGTCTTGTTCATCCATCAGTGCGCCCAACTCGGCACGCTTCATGACGGTCACGTCAACCAGCAAATCTTCTTCGGTCAAACCGCGCGCGGCCAATGCTTCCTCTTCGACATACAGCTTCTCGATGTCGTAGTCCTCCAGCGCGCGATAGGCAGGGGAAAAGTTCTTGGTCTCGATGCCCTTGGTCTGCTGGCCTTTCACAAGCTGGTACACCCCGTCGTCGAGAAAGACGAGTGTCACATCCTGGTCAAAAGCGGCGGTGATCAACACCACCTCCAGCGATTCCAGCGCGTAGATCGTGCCATAGGGCGCCTTGCGATTGACGAACATGAACTTCTTCACGTTGCTGCTCATTCTGCTCTCTCCTCAATCGCCAAAGGTGACAAGACGGTCGCACTTGATGCCCGCCTCGACCAGTTGCCCCAGGCCGGAGATGCGGAAACCCTGCGCCACGTTCTCTTCCTTGATCCCGCGCCGCAACGCCGCCGCGACACAGACCACCAGATCGACCTTGTGCTCTTCCGCCAGTTTGCCCCAGCGATTAACGATATGCCGATCATCCTGCGGCGGCTCGGTCAGACGCGAAGCATTGTTCACGCCGTCGTGGTAGAAGAACACGCGCCAGACCTCATGCCCCTTGGCGATCGCCGCTTTGGCGAACAGGTAAGCCGAATCGCTTGCCTGGTGCTGATACGGACCCTCGTTGACTACAATACCGAACTTCATCTTTTTTCGTCCTATATTTGTGGGTCGGGTTTTAACCCGACATCCTCAATGTCGGGCTGAAACCCCACCTACATTCAGAAACGGATATGCGCCGAAGCGTTCAGGTTGTAGCGTGAACCGCGCCAGTCGTCGATCAGATATTTGGTGAACGGCAACTCGGTCTTCTCGAAGAAACGCGGCCAGCCGATGCGGTCGATCCAGTCGGCCATGCGCTCCCATGGACGCGCATCTTCCTTGTACACGTGCAGGATGCGTTTCACCACCGCGCCCACCTCGGGCCATCTTGGCGGATTGTTCGGTAAGCCGGAAGCGACCATTTTCATGAAGGTCGGCTTGCCACGCGCATTGGAGTTCTTGCCACCGACCCAGATCGCCAGCTTGGAATTCTCCGGATCGTTGATCTGCATGGGCGGGCAGGGAGGATAGCAGGCACCGCAGCACATGCATTTGGCCTCGTCGATTTCGAGCGACGGCTTGCCGTTGACCATCGCCGGACGGATCGCCGCCACCGGACAGCGCGCGACCACGGCCGGGCGTTCGCAGATATTGGCGACCAGGTCGTGATTGATCACAGGCGGCTTGGTGTGCTGCACGATGACCGCGAGGTCGGCCTGGCCGCCGCAGTTGATTTCGCAGCAAGAGGTGGACAGGTGCACGCGGTTCGGCATCTCTTCACGAATGAACTCTTCGTGCAGCTCGTCCATCAGCGCCTTCACCGCACCGGAAGCGTCGGTGCCCGGAATGTCGCAATGCAGCCAGCCCTGGGTGTGGGCGATCATGGTGATCGAGTTGCCAGTGCCGCCCACCGGGAAGCCATGCTTGCCCAGTTCCGCGATCAGCGGATTGACCTTCTTCTCGTCCGCCACGATGAATTCGATGTTGGAACGGATGGTGAAGCGCACGCGTCCTTCGGCAAACTTGTCGGCGATGTCGCACAGCAAACGGATGGTGTGGATGTCCATCTGGCGTTGCGTACCGGCACGCACCGACCAGACCTGATCCCCGGTGTGCGAAACATGGTGCAGCACGCCGGGACGGGGACGGTCATGGTATTTCCAGTTGCCGTAGTTCTTGGCCAGCAACGGGTGCAGGTATTTCTTGTTATCGGGAACCCCGGTTTCCTTGGGCTTGCGCTTCTGGACGGGGGCTGCAGCTTGAACGGCTTGGTTCATTGTCTATCTCCTCAGGCAGCTTGTTTTTTGGCTTTGATCTTGGCGACTTCGCTGTCCCAACCATCGGTGCGGACGTAGGGATTCATGCGCGGCGAATTGACCATGGCCGGATCGACCTCGACCTCCATCGCATCAAGGTAGTTGGCCAGACCGATACGCTCGATCATCTCGCCGGTACGCTCGTGTTCCAGTGCGTTCTCGGCAAAGAATTCGATGGCGCGCTGGCCAAAATCGACCAGCTTTTCACGATCCTCTTCGGTATCGAGTTTCATGAACGGAATGACCACCGTGCCCATCAGGCCGCCGATCTTCAGGTGGCTCTTGCCGCCCATCAGCACGGTTGCGCCCTTGTCCTTGCCGGGCGCCAGCGCGCCGGTCATCACGTTGATGCAGTGCATGCAGCGCACGCAATCCTGGTTATTGATCTCGATGCCGTGAGTGTCGCTCACTGCCACGCTGGAGACATGCTCACCGGTCTTGATCTTCTTCAACTCTTTAACCTGGAAGGTCTTGGTCGGGCAACGCGCCACAATGTCATTGACCAGCTCATCCATGCCGTGCTTGGCGAACCATTTCTTCGCCAGCGCCTCGTCGGTGCGGATGTTGTCGCGCCAGGTGCCGATCACGGCCATGTCCGAACGCTGGATCGCGTTCATGCAGTCGTTCGGGCAACCGGAGAACTTGAACTTGAACTTGTACGGCAGCGAAGGACGGTGGATATCATCCAGAAAAGTGTTCAGCACGGCGCGATGCGCGCTGGCTTCGTCGTAGCAGGACTGCTCGCAGCGCGCGGCACCCACGCAGGACATCGAGGTGCGCACCGCAGGTCCGGCACCGCCCATGTCAAAGCCCATTTCGTTGATCTCGTCGAATGCCTTCTGCACATTGTCGGTGGTCGCGCCCTGGAACATGATATCGCCGGACTGGCCATGGAAGGCGATCAGGCCGGAACCATGCTTTTCCCAGATGTCGCAGAACTGGCGCAGGGTGTCGGTATCGTAATGCATGCCCGGCGGCGGCATGATGCGCAGCGTATGGAACTCGGCCGCGTCCTTGAACTTGGGCGTGCCGTCCGCATTCTTCAGCTCGGTGAAACGGGGGATCACGCCGCCGCCATAGCCGAACACGCCGACGGTGCCGCCCTTCCAGTAGCCCTTCTTGGTCTTGTAGGATTCTTCCAGTTGACCCAGCAGGTCAACCACATAATCCTTGTCCTTTGCCAGGTGTTTCAGGCCGGTGACGAAGCTGGGCCATGGGCCGTTTTCGAGTTGATCGAGATTGGGGGTGTCATGCATCTTCTTTGCCATAGTGTTTTCCTTTCAATTCAATCGCGTTACGCCAAATGACCTTGCATGGCGGCCTGAAATTCCGGATACGTATGGGTTCTGTACCTTGCGGCACGACCCAGATTCTTTCTGGTTGAGGATACTACGTGGCTCGTTCCAGCCCCACCATTACCCGTAGCGGCTATCCAAAATAACCCTAATGGGTAAGCCTTTCCGCCACACAGGTGTATTCCATACTACGCCGAATTCCGGATAGACTGGCATCACTGTCCACAATGCCCAATTCCCGATTGAGTGCAGTTAACAATGGATGAGCGGAGCGCAGAAGCATGACATCGATAATCGAGTTGGACAAATTGACCGTTCCGCTGGGCGGACAACAGATAGAACTGCAACAGATAGACCATGCCGCCGGCGGCATGAGCCTGTTGCGGATACGCATCCGCGAAGGCAAGCGCTTCACCATTTTCGACATCGACGCGCAGACCGCGAGCCGCATGGCGGATTCAATGCAGGCGTGGGCAGCCGCGCAAGCCGAGAAATGAGGACAACATGCCACGCATCGCTATGACGGAAATCTCCATCTCCATCAGCGGCCAGACATTGCCGGCAAGCTATCATTTCGCCTTGTGGAATGCCTTGCTGCAGCTTGAGCCCGTGCTGGGAGACTCCGCCGAAGTAGGCATCGTTCCGCTGCGGCTGTCATCCAATGAGGGCAAATTGCTGCTGACCAAACGCACCCGGCTGTTGATGCGACTGCCGGAGGAGATGGTGGACGGCGTTGCCGCGCTGACCGGCAAAGAACTGGATATCGCGGGGCACCGGGTCCAACTCGGCAACCTCGAAGTGCGCGGATTGCAGCCCTACCCGACCCTGCATGCGCCACTGGTCAGCGGCGGCGAGGATGAGGTTGCGTTCATGCAGGGGATACGCAGCAGTCTCGATGCGATGGGGGTGGGCGCCAGCCT
>JAVHSB010000291.1:0-1573 GCA_036171955.1 Sideroxydans sp. | reverse complement strand
CTGATCGGGGCCTTGCTCCTGCTGGCGCTCGACAGCCTCGGCATGCCGCACTCGCCAGCCCTGGTCCTGTCGATGTGCTTCACCGTCGCGATCCGCCTCGCCGCGATCCGCTTCCACATCCACTTGCCCCGCTTCCGCGCCCAAGAGTGATGGATCAATCACTGCCCTCCTGGCTGGTGTATTGCCGTCCCGGCTTCGAGCGCGACTGCGTCGAGGAGACGCAGGCAAAGCCCGTCGAAGCGGTCGCGAACAGCGGCTACCTCGTGTTGCAGGGCAAGGCCAGGCTCGCCTACAAACAGCTCTCTTTCGCACGCCAGTTGCTCAAACTGCACAGCGAGGTGAACGGCCTGTCCGAACGCGACCGGCTCACTCCTTTGCTCGCCGCCCTGCCCGCCGCGCCTGAACGCTTTGGCGCGCTGTATCTCGAAGTGCCGGACACCAACGAAGGCAAGACGCTTTCCGGTTTTACCCGGCGTTTCCAGCCACTGCTCGAACAAGCTCTCATCGATGCGGGCCGCCTGCTTCCCGCATCCGCCGCCGCAGACGGACAGCGGGAAACACTGCCGCGCCTTCACATCTTCTTTCCTTCGGAAGACCGTGCCCTGATCGCCAGCAGCGATCCGGCCAACAGCAGCGCGGCGCACATGGGCATCCATCGCGTCGCTATGGCAAGCGACGCGCCCAGCCGTTCTTATCTCAAGCTGGCGGAAGCATTCGAAGTATTCCTGGACAAGAAAGAGCAGGCGCTCTGGCTCAAGCCGCGCATGACGGCAGTTGATCTGGGCGCCGCACCGGGCGGCTGGACTTGGCAGTTGGTGCAGCGCGGCATGAAGGTCACGGCAGTGGACAACGGTCCGCTCAAGGGTGCGGCCGCAAGCCACCCCGCCATCCACCATTTGCGCCTGGACGGTTTCCGCTTCCGCCCGCAACGTCCGGTGGACTGGCTGGTGTGCGACATGGTGGAGCAGCCGCAGCGCGTGGCCGCACTGATGACCGAATGGTTCGCCGCCGGCCTGACTGCGCACGCGATGTTCAATCTGAAACTGCCGATGAAGAAACGCGTGGCGGCGCTCAAGGAAGCGCTCGATTCAATCCGCGGCGCGCTCAACAAGCAGGGTCTGCGCTACCGCCTGGAAGCGAGGCAGCTCTACCACGACCGCGAAGAAGTGACGGTGTTCCTGACCCGCGCCAAAGCTTGAGGAACCTCTGATTGAGTCCCGCATGGCCGCGCAGGCAGGAATCCAGTTGATTGAAAATCACAGCGTTGAGGGTCGACTCCGGTTTTTTGTCCGCTGAGCGGGTGGTTTGTCTTGCTGGATTCCGGCCTGCGCCGGAATGACGGATCAAGCTTCTTCGTCGATGTGGTCGGCGATCCCACCCTGCAACAAATTATGCTGCCGCCTGTCTTTGCCCGAACGCAGTTCGATCAGAACCTTCTGGTTGTGGATGCGGCGGCATGCCAGCCGCCGCTCGATTCCGGGAATCTCAGGCTCGGCAACAGGGGCGTTCGTCTGACTTCCCTGTGCTGGGCCGGGTTGAGCGTAGTCATGTTCGCGCGCCCGCACCGGATTGA
>JAVHSB010000290.1:0-7811 GCA_036171955.1 Sideroxydans sp. | reverse complement strand
AACCCGGCGCTCGCCAAGCCGCAACTCACACGCAATCCCTGAACCAGGGTGCGGCAATATGCCGCAGGGTCGCTCACTTTTCCTTCGCTAGAATCGCTTCCCCGATAACATTTTTTCAGGAGAAGTGCATGCGCCGCCATTCCGCTGGTTTCCTTTTAACGCTGGGCATCCTGTCCGCACCGAATGCTGTCGCCAGTTGCGGCAGCGCGTTCTGCTCTGTCAACACCAACTGGGATGAACACGGCGCAAGCCAGCCCGGCCTGGTAGTGGACATGCGTTACAGCACCGCAAAGCAGGACCAGTTGCGAGCGGGCAGCAGCAAAATCACCCCGGAAGATCCTGCCAATCCGGCACTGACTCCGGGAGATGAAGTCGAGAACCTGTACACCCGGAACAGCCTGCTCACCGCCACGCTGGATTACACATTCGACGAAACGATGGGCGTCTCCGTGCAACTCCCCTACGTGATGCGCGAACACAAACACACCATCGCCGACCCGGTCACCCCCGTCGTGGAAACCTTCTCCGCCTCCGCACTGGGCGACATCCGGGTGGTGGGCCGTTATCGCATGGCGCTGGACGATGCATCCGGCATCGGCTTCAAGGCCGGCCTGAAACTCGCCAGCGGCAAGAAAGACATCGCCAACGACCAGGGCGCGATTCCGGGGGAAGTATCGCTGCAACCCGGCAACGGCAGCACCGACCTGATTCTCGGTACGTTCTGGCAACGGGGGATGCACGGTGAGGCATTGAGTTATTTCGCCCAGGCCATGCTGCAAACTTCGATCAACCACATAGCCGATTTCAAACCAGGAAACCAGATCAATCTGGATGCGGGCGTGCGGTATGCCATGAACAACAGCACGAACGCGCTGCTGCAACTCAACTATCAGGACAACGCGCAGGACAGCGGCATTGCCGCGCCCGCAGATGCATCGGGCGTACCCGGCACCTCCACCGGCGGGAAATTCCTTTATCTGACGCCGGGCGTGAGTGTCACCGTCATGACCGGCACCAACCTGTATGCCCTGTTACAACTGCCCTTGTCGCAAAACGTGAACGGCGAACAGCTCACTGCCAGCAAGTCGTTCACTGTCGGCGTCAATCACCGTTTCTGATCGAAATTTGACTTAACACAAGGGCATCCCGCAGGGATGCCTTTTTTTCATGCCGGGAACACCCCGGTGGACAGGTAGCGGTCGCCGCGGTCGCACACGATGAACACGATGGTGGCGTTTTGCACCTGCTGCGAGAGGCGCAACGCGATGCTCAGCGCCCCGCCCGAGGAGATGCCGCAGAAGATGCCTTCCTCGTGCGCGAGGCGGCGCGTCATCTCTTCCGCCGCCGATTGGCCGACATATTCGATGCGGTCGATGTTCTGCGGACTGTATATCTTCGGCAGATACGCTTCAGGCCATTTGCGGATGCCGGGGATCTGCGAGCCTTCTTCCGGCTGCGCGCCGACGATCTGGATCGCCGGATTCTGTTCCTTGAAATAGCGCGAGCAGCCCATGATGGTGCCGGTGGTGCCCATGCTGCTGACGAAATGGGTGATGCGCCCCTGCGTGTCGCGCCAGATCTCCGGCGCGGTGCCTTCGTAGTGCGCCAGCGGATTGTCCGGATTGGCGAACTGGTCGAGGATGATGCCGCGCCCCTCGTTGCGCAATTTCTCTGCCGTATCGCGCGCCAGTTCCATGCTGCCCGCCTTCGGCGTGAGCACCAGTTCCGCACCGAACGCGCGCATCGTCTGGCGTCGTTCCACGCTCTGGTTCTCGGGCATCACCAGGATCATCCTGTAACCGCGCATCGCCGCCGCCATCGCCAGTGCGATGCCGGTGTTGCCGCTGGTGGCCTCGATCAGCGTATCGCCCGGCCTGATCTCGCCGCGCGCCTCGGCATGGCGGATCATGGACAGCGCCGGCCTGTCCTTGACCGAACCGGCGGGGTTGTTGCCCTCCAGTTTGGCGAGGATGACATTCGAGGTGTTGCCGGGAATGCGCTTGAGTTGCACCAGCGGCGTGTTGCCGACGTAATCATCCAGAGTCTTGTACATGTTTGTCATCCGTGGATTCGCTTCAGGCGGATTTGGCCAGCAACTGTTCCACATAACGCGCGGTGCCCTGCTCCACGTTCAGGAACGGCTCGGCGTATCCCGCCGCGCGCAGGGCTGCGATGTCGGCCTGGGTGTAGCTTTGATACTTGCCTTTCAGCGCATCAGGGAAGGGTATGTAGCGGATGATTTGCTGCTGGTGCATCTGTTCCAGCGTCAATGCCGGCTCGCCCTTTGCAACGCGCAAGGTGTTGATGGCGGCGACCGCCACATCGTTGAAGCTTTGCGCATTGCCCGTGCCCAGATTGAAGATGCCGGACTTTTCCGGATGGTCGAGGAAGTACATATTGACCTTGACCACATCTTCCACCGAAACAAAATCGCGGCGCTGTCCGCCGTTGGCATAGCCGTCACAGCCCTCGAACAGTTTCACATGGCCGTCGGCGCGGTACTGGTTGAAGAAATGGTAAGCCACGGAGGCCATGCGCCCCTTGTGCTGTTCGCGTGCGCCATACACGTTGAAGTAGCGGAACCCGACGACCTGTGCCGTGCGTTGCGTCCAGCGCCGGCGCACCACCTGGTCGAACAGAAACTTGGAATAGGCATACACATTGAGCGGCGACTCGAATTCGCGGCTTTCCCTGAACACCCCGCCGCCGCCGTACACGGAGGCGGAAGAGGCATACAGGAACGGCACCGCCTCATCCTGGCAATGATCGAGCAATGCCAGGGTATAGCGGTAGTTGTTCTCCATCATGTAGCGGCCGTCTTTCTCCATGGTGTCGGAACAGGCGCCCTCGTGCAGCACCGCTGCGATCTCGCCGTCGAGATCCCCCCCCACGACGCGCTCGATGAAATCCTCCTTGTCGAGGTAATCGGCGATATCGCAATCGGTGAGATTCCTGAACTTGTCAGTATTGTTCTTCAGATTGTCGACCGCGATGATGTCGGTCACGCCGCGCTCATTCAGCGCCTTGACCAGGTTGGATCCGATAAAACCAGCGGCACCCGTCACAACGTAATACATGATTTTTCCTTTCCGATGGTTTCAGTGAAGGCTAATGCGCAAAAGCGCGTTATGCCGGAACTAAAACCTGCTGCACCAGTGACTACGTAGTACATATTTTTCCTCCCATAGGATTTTGGATTCAGGAGCCAGGATTCAGGAAAAACCGCCATTCTGCCGTTGCCCAATCCTGAATCCCAATTCCTCAATCCTAGTTCTTCATATCTTCCAATATCTCGGCACGCGAGACCACCGCCGTGCCCAGCTTGCCCACCACTATTCCCGCCGCGCGGTTGGCAATCCGCACCGCATCCGCCATGTCCGCACCGCTCGCGAGCATCACCGCAAGCGTGGCGATCACGGTATCGCCCGCGCCGCTGACGTCGAACACTTCGCGCGCCAGAGTCGGTTCATGCAATTCGCCGCTGGCACGAAACAGCGACATCCCTTCCTCGCTGCGCGTGACCAGCAGGGCTTCCAGCTCCAGCTCGGCGCGCAGTTTCTGCGCCTTGGCAGTCAGCTCTGCCTCGTTCTTCCAACCGCCCGCCACCTCGCGAAATTCGCTGCGGTTGGGTGTCAGCAGGGTCGCGCCGTGGTAACGCACATAATCGTCGCCCTTGGGATCGACCAGCACGGGTTTTCCCGCCGCGCGCGCGAGGCGGATCATCTCGGCGATGTGGGTCAGTCCGCCCTTGCCATAATCGGACAACAGCACCACATCGCACTGCGGCAGGCGCTGGCGGAAATCGGCCAGCTTGGCCTGCAACACCTCGTGGCTGGGCTGTGTCTCGAAATCGATGCGCAACAACTGCTGCTGGCGCGCGATGGCGCGCAACTTGACGATGGTGGAAATGCTGTCATCGCGGTACAACATCGCCTCGACTCCGCCCTGCCCGGTCAACAGACGCTGCAGGCACTCGCCCGCTTCATCGGCACCCACCACCGACAGCAGGGTGCAATGCGCGCCGAGCGAGGCGATGTTGCGCGCCACGTTGGCTGCGCCGCCGGGACGTTCTTCCACCTTGTTCACTTTGAGCACCGGCACCGGCGCCTCCGGCGAGATGCGGCTGACATCGCCGAACCAGTAGCGGTCCAGCATCACGTCGCCCACCACCAACACCCGCGCCTTTTCGAAAGACGGCAGCTTCATGCTGCACCTCCTATCTCATTTGAAATCTCACATAATGCCGCCAGCGGGTCCGTTGCCTGTGTGATCGGACGCCCGATCACCAGATAGCTGGAGCCCGCCTGCAACGCCGCGCGCGGGGTCATGATGCGCGACTGGTCGTCGGCTGCCGCCTGTGCCGGCCGGATACCCGGCGTGACCAGGCGAAATTCCGCCCCGCACTGGGCGCGCAGCAGCGCGGCCTCCTGCGCCGAACAGACCACGCCGTCCAGTCCGCACTCCTGCGTCAGGCGCGCCAGGCGCGACACCATCTGTGCCGGAGCGGACTCGATGCCGATCTCGCGCAGATCGTCCTGCGCCATGCTGGTGAGGATGGTGACTGCGATCAGTTGCGGCCGCTGCGCCGTGTGCGCCAACGCTTCCCGGGCCGCTTCGAGCATGCGCCGCCCGCCCAGCGCGTGCACGTTGACCATCCACACGCCGAGCGCGGCTGCCGACTTGCACGCCTGCGCCGTGGTGTTGGGGATGTCGTGGAATTTGAGATCGAGGAAAACCTCGAAACCGAGCCGCTGCAACTGTTCGATCAACTGTGGCCCGGCTGCGGTGAACAATTCCTTGCCCACTTTCAGGCGGCACATGGCGGGTTGCAGCCGCCGCGCCAGTTCCAGTGCGGATGCCGCCTGCGGATAATCCAGCGCGACGATGATTCTGGGATCGTTCATGGCACCACTCCGGTCTCCTCTGTCCTGCGCGGCCGATAGGAATCCCAGCGATGGCAGGCCGGACAGTGCCAATAGAATTGGCGCGCCTTGAAACCGCAGTGCCCGCAGCGGTACATGCCAAGCGTGCGGGTGCGATCATGGATCAGGTGCTTGACCAGCTCGATGTCGGTGCGGCGCTCGCCGTGGTAGGAGAGCAACTGCGCTTCAAGCAGTTTCTCCAGGCCGAGCAGGCTGGGATTGCGCCGCAGCTCATCGCGCACGAGCCGATATGCGGCCTCGGCGCCCTCGCGCGCAACGACGGCGTCAAACAGCACATTCATCAGGTCGATGGACGGATATTGTTGCAGCCAGCTGCGCAACAGGGTTATGCCGGATTCCTCGTCGTCCAACCGCTTGTACCCCGACAGCAGGCGTTCCGCCACCAGCGGCAGATAGTCGGCGTCCTGTTGCTCGATTTTTTTCCAGGTCGCGATGGCGGCGGCAGGATTGCCTGCAGCCAGCTCGATATCCCCCAGCATCATGCTGGCGCGGACGTTCTTCGGATTGGCTGCAAGCGCCTGTTCCAGATGGACGTTGGCCGCGTCGGTCTGTTTCTTCGCCAGCTCGCCGGCCGCCAGCTCGCAATAAAAGAAGGCCGCCAGACTGCCGTACAAATCTTCGCCCAATGCCGTCAGGCGCTGGCAAATGTCGATCGCTTTCAGCCAGTCCTTCTCTTTCTGGTAGATCTCGAGCAAAAAGTCGTAAGCCTGTTTCTCATACGGCGATCCGCGCAATTCGTGCAGCGCGGCTTCGGCGCGATCGAGGATGCCGGCCTTCAGATAATCCTGTGCCAGTTCGAACAGCGCCTGCTGCTTTCTGGGCGCATCCAGATCCGTGCGCTCGACCAGATTGAGGTGCATGCGGATGGCCCGGTCAACCTCGCCCCGGCGGCGGAACAGACTGCCCAGCGCGAAGTGCAGCTCGATCGTTTGCGGATCAACCTTGACCACTTCGATGAACGCTTCGATCGCCTGATCCTGCTGCTCGTTGAGCAGGAAATTCAGCCCCTCGAAGTACGAGCGCGGGAGCGCGCTCGACTCGGTCAACAGCTCTTTGATGTCGATGCGTGCGGCAAGCCATCCCATGCCGAAGAACAGCGGAAAAACCAGCAGCATCCAGGGTTCGAAATCCATGGCCTATCTTTTCAATTCTTTATACTTGCGGGATCGGCTGCCGCAGCGGCCGACGTTGCAGGACTCGGTTCGGCTGCCGCCGGCCTGGCTCGCCGCGATTCAACGCGGCAACGCAACCAGAGCGGCACCATCGCCAGAATGCCCAAACATACGCCCAGCGCGAAGAAACCCAGAAGCGCGACGACCAGCGGGGTTTGCCACTCGAATCCAAAGAAATAGCGCAGCACGACCGGCTCATTGTTTTTCAGGGCGAAGCCGAGCAGTGCAACGAACAGCACCACTCGCAAGACCCAGTTCAGATAACGCATTTCATTCCTTTTGCCGATTGCCAGTCATGCCGGACTGTGCGCCGCAAACCTTGTGTCGGGACACCCGATGTGTGCGGCGCAATTTAGCACGAACCATGGAAAAATGGCGGCACACCTTGCGATGCGCCGCCAATCTTTTGCAGAGCAGGATGATTCAATCCTGCGGATAATCCACACGCTCCCGCAACTCCTTGCCTGCCTTGAAGTGCGGCACATACTTCGGCGGAACCTGCACCTTGTCGCCCGACTTGGGATTGCGCCCAAGACGCGGCGGGCGATAATTCAGGGCAAAGCTGCCAAAGCCCCGGATCTCGATACGCCCACCCTGCGCCAGAGCCTCAGCCATGCTGTCCAGGATCACCTTGACCGACAACTCGGCATCCTTGGCCAGCAACTGCGGATAACGAGCAGCCAGCTTGGCGATCAGATCGGAACGTGTCATGCACTGCCTCCTTACTGCGCGTCAGCCTTGCTGGAATCCATCTTGGCCTTGAGCAGCGCCCCCAGGTTGGTGGTGCCGGAAGCACTGGTGTTTTCCGCCGTGAACTTCTGCATCGCTGCTGCCGTGTCGGCCTTGTCCAGCGCCTTGATCGACAGATTGATGCCGCGGTTCTTGCGATCCACGTTGATGATCACAGCCTTGACGCTATCGCCTTCCTTCAGGTGGTTGCGGATGTCTTCCACGCGATCCACCGACACTTCGGAAGCCTTCAGGTAGGCTTCAACATCGCCGTCCAGACCGATCACTGCGCCCTTGGCATCCAGCGACTTGACCACGCCCGTAACGATAGCGCCCTTGTCGTGACCGGTGACGAAGCCGCCGAAAGGATCGCCTTCCAGTTGCTTGATACCGAGAGAGATGCGCTCGCGCTCGACATCGATGGCCAGCACCACGGCTTCCAGTTCGTCGCCCTTCTTGTAGTTGCGCACCGCTTCTTCACCCGGGATGCTCCAGGAGAGGTCGGACAAATGCACCAGACCGTCGATGCCGCCATCAAGACCGATGAACACGCCGAAGTCGGTGATCGACTTGATCGCGCCCTTGACCTTGTCGCCCTTCTGGTGGTTCGCCGCGAAGTCATCCCAGGGATTGGACTTGCACTGCTTCATGCCCAGGGAGATGCGGCGGCGTTGCTCGTCGATCTCGAGGATCATCACTTCGACTTCGTCGCCGAGTGCAACAACCTTGGACGGATGGACGTTCTTGTTGGTCCAGTCCATCTCGGAAACGTGCACCAGACCTTCGATGCCCTGCTCGATCTCCACGAACGCACCGTAGTCGGTCAGATTGGTCACCTTGCCGAACAGGCGGGTGCCTTGCGGGTAGCGACGTGCCAGACCGTTCCACGGATCGTCGCCCATCTGCTTGATGCCGAGGGAAACGCGGTTCTTCTCCTGGTCGAACTTGAGGATCTTGGCTTCGATCT
>JAVHSB010000289.1:0-7828 GCA_036171955.1 Sideroxydans sp. | reverse complement strand
TTCCATGAACGCATCAATCTGGCGCACGTCCATCAACTCGGTGACGATGGGCAATTTGTAGGGACTGGCCGCCTTGCGGAACATGTCCAGCCCCTCTTTGCCCTTGCCCTGAAAGGTGTAGGGGCTGGTGCGCGGCTTGAACGCGCCGCCGCGCATGAGGCGGCAGCCGGCCTCGTGCACGAATTTCGCCGACAGGTCCATCTGCTCCTGCGTCTCCACCGAACAGGGGCCGGCGATGACCTGGATCTGCTTGCCGCCAATCGGAATGCCGCGGACATTGATCACGGTGTCCTGCTTGTGCGATTCGCGCGAGACGATCTTGTACTGTTTGGCGATGTGCATCGCCGACTCGACGCCGGGCAACGGCGTGAACATTTCCGGCGTCAATTGCCGCTCGTCGCCGATGGCGCCGATCACGGTGCGCTCGATGCCGCGCGAAATGTTGGCTTTCAGCCCTGCTCCCTCGAGTTTTTTGGTCACTGCCTCAATCTGTGCATCCGTTACTTCCCTGCCCATTACGATAATCATTTGCTCTCTCCAAGCGCCTGTTTCAGCGCGGTTAAAAATTTGGCATTCTCGCTTTCCAGACCGATGCTGACGCGCAGCCAGTCCGGCATGTCGTAGTTCGCTATCGGGCGCACGATCACGCCCAGTTCGAGCAGGCGCCGGTACATCGCCGTTGCACCGCCGATGCGGAACGAAAGGAAATTCCCGAACGACGGGATGTGTTGCAGCCCCAGTTTGTCCAGTCCTTCCGTAAGCTGGAGCATGCCGCGCCGGTTGAGCTCGAAGGTTTTTTTCACGAACGACACGTCGCGCAACGCGGCCACTGCGGCAGCCTGCGCCACGCTGTTGACGTTGAACGGTTGACGCACGCGGTTCAGCATGTCGGTCACCTGCGCGTGCGCCAGCGCATAACCCACGCGCAAACCGGCCAGACCATAGGCCTTCGAGAAGGTGCGCGAGATGATGAGGTTGGGGAATTCCGTCATCCAGCCCACGCTGTCGTAGCGATTTTCTTCCGGCAGGAATTCGTTGTAGGCCTCGTCCAGCACCACCAGGATCTGCGGCGGCAGGCCGCGCATGAACGCCAGCAATTCATCCCCGCCCAGGAAGGTGCCGGTCGGGTTGTTCGGATTGGCGATGAAAATGATCTTCGCCTTGTTGTCCTTTGCAGCCTGCAGCATCGCGGGCAGGTCATGCCCGTAGCCTTTGCCAGCCGGAACACTGATCCCGGTCGCGCCCACCGCCTGGGTCGCCAGCGCGTACACCGCGAATGCATGCGCGGAATAAACCACCGTGTCGCCGGGAGTCAGAAAGGCGCGCGCCGCCAATTCCAGCAGGTCGTTCGAACCGTTGCCGAGCGTGATGTTGGCGTGCTGCAGCGCATAGCGCTTCGCCAGCGCCTCCTTCAGCTCGAAACCGTTGCCGTCCGGATACAGGGCGATGGTCTTGATCGCCTCCTGCATCGCCGCTACCGCCGCCGGACTGGCGCCCAGCGGATTCTCGTTGGAAGCCAGCTTGACGATGCCGCTGATGCCGAGCTCTCGCTCCAGCTCGGCAATCGGCTTGCCCGGCTGATACGGCGCAATGGCGCGAATGTAGGATGGTGCCAAATCACAGTAATTCATAAAATCAAAATCCACCACAGAAGCACAGAGACACAGAGAGAAACCCAGGGGCAAACAACATCAACGACCCATTACCCTTGTTTTTTTCTCTGTGTCTCTGTGGTTGGTTTTCTCAAAATCAAACGGCAACCGGATACGATCCGAGCACCTTGACGAAGGGCGCGACTTGCCGCAATTGCACCAGGGCTGCGGCCAGATTGGCATCCGCCTGATGCCCCTCGACATCCACATAGAACACATATTCCCACAGGCCGGTGCGCGCGGGGCGCGACTCCAGCTTGGTCATGGACACGCCATGCAGGGCCAGCGGCGCGAGCAGATCGTGCACCGCGCCCGGCTTGTTGGGTGCCGACATGACGAGCGAAGTCTTGTCGCGCCCGGAAGGCGCAACCTGCTGCTTGCCGATGACCAGAAAGCGCGTGGTGTTGCGCGCATCGTCCTCGATATTGCGCGCCAGAACCTTGAGGCGGAAATGCGCGGCCGCCTGCTCGCCGGCAATCGCCGCCGCGAACGACTCGTCGGCCGCCATGCGTGCGGCATCGGCATTGCTGGACGCGGTGATCCGCTCGGCCTGCGGCAGGTGCGCGTTGAGCCAGCCCTGGCATTGGCCGAAGGATTGCGGATGCGAATACACCTTGCGGATCAGTGCCTGCTCGTTCTCCTGCGACAGCAGGCACTGGTGCACCTGCAACAGCACCTCGCCGCAAATCTGCAGGCTGCTGTCGAGCAGCAGGTCGAGCGTGCGGCCGATTGCACCCTCGGTCGAATTCTCCACCGGCACCATGCCGTAGTTGGCCGTGCCGCTTTCCACCGCCGCGAACACGCCGTCGATGGAATCGGCGGCAATGCCCTGCGCGGCCTGGCCGAAACGCTGGAACACCGCAGCTTCGCTGAAGGTGCCGTGCGGCCCGAGATAAGCCACGCGCAGCGGCGCTTCCAGCGCGCGGCAGTGCGAGATGATCTCGGTGAACACTTGCCGGACTGCGGCATCGGACAACGGTCCGCGATTGGCCTGCAACAGCCGCTGCAGGATCTGCGCCTCGCGCTCCGGCCGCAGCACCGCGCCATCCTCCTTCAGCCGCCCGATCTGTTGCGCCAGCGTCGCGCGCTGATTGACCATGCGCAGCAGCTCGTCGTCAAGCCGGTCGATGTCGGCGCGGAAGCGTTTCAGTTCATCGCTCATGCGTCGCTCTCCAGGGGCAGCGCACGCACCTTGAGCACGCCCGGAATGGCGGCAATCTGCGCGATCAGCGCGGAAGGCGGCGCGCTATCGGTATCGACCAGCGTGTAAGCCATCTCGCCGCGCGATTTGTTCATCATGTTGTGGATGTTGATGCCCGCCGCCGCCAGCGCGCTCGAAATCTGCCCCAGCATGTTCGGCACATTGGAATTCGCCACCGCCAGCCTAGCGGCCGACTCGCGCGGCATCGATACGTTGGGGAAATTCACGCTGTTGCTGATGTTGCCGTTCTCCAGATATTCGCGCAGCTGTTCCGCGACCATCACAGCGCAGTTCTCTTCCGCCTCCGCGGTGGATGCCCCCAGATGCGGCAGCGCGATGATGCCGGCGTGGCCGATCGTATTGCCGCTCGGAAAGTCGCACACATAGCAGCGCAGATGCTGCGCATCCAGGCCGGCCAGCACCGCAGCCTCGTCAACGATCGCATCGCGCGAGAAATTGAGCAGCACGCTCCCCGCCTTCATTCCCGCCACGCGCTCCGCATTGATCAGGTGGCGCGTCGCATCGAGCAGGGGCACATGCAGCGTGATGAAGTCGCTGTGCTTGAGCAGGTCTTCCAGACTGTGCGCCTTGCGCACCTGCGATGACAAACTCCACGCCGCATCGACGGTGATCTCCGGATCGTAACCGATCACTTTCATGCCGAGACCGATGGCGGCATTCGCCACCAGCCGTCCGATCGCGCCCAGGCCGACGATCCCGAGCGTGCGCCCGGACAATTCGGTGCCGGCGAACTCCTTTTTTCCGTCCTCGACCAGTTTGTGCATGGTCGTCGCATCGCCTTGCAGGCCGGCAGTGAATTGCAGCGCCGGCACGATGTTGCGCGAAGCCAGCAGCATACCGGTGATGACCAGTTCCTTCACCGCGTTCGCATTCGCACCGGGAGCATTGAACACCGGCACGCCGCGCTCGCTCATCTTCTTCACCGGAACGTTGTTCGTGCCGGCACCGGCGCGGGCGATCGCCAGCACGCCCGCCGGAATTTCCATTTCGTGCATGTTGTGCGAGCGCACCAGGATCGCATCCGGAGCCGCGACGTCGCTACCGGCGACATAGCGCGCCGCAGGCAGCCGTTTCAGTCCGGCCGCAGCGATCTTGTTCAACGTGAGAATATGGAAAGGCTGGCTCATGGTCGCACCGTGCATTCAGCTTCTGCTGCGTGCGAATTCTTGCATGAAATCAACCAGTGCCTGCACCCCCGCCAGCGGCATCGCGTTGTAGATCGAGGCGCGCATGCCGCCGACGGAACGGTGTCCCTTCAGCTGCAGCAGACCGCGCGCATCCGCCTGCTTGAGGAAATCGCCGTCCAGCGCCGCATCCTTCAGCGTGAACGGCACGTTCATGCGCGAACGGTCGGCCTTGTTCACCGGGCAGTTGTAGAAACCGTTGCTGCCATCGATGGCCGCGTACAGCAGGTTCGCCTTGGCGATGTTCTGCTTTTCCATCGCGCCGATGCCGCCGTTCTGCTTCAGCCACTGGAACACCAGCCCGGCCATGTAGATGGCGAAAGTCGGCGGCGTGTTGTACATCGATTCGCCGTCGGCATGGATCTTGTAGTCCAGCATGGTCGGCAGGCGCGGGTCGGCATGGCCGATCAGGTCGTCGCGCACGATCACCAGCGTCAGGCCGGCGGGGCCGATGTTTTTCTGCGCGCCCGCATAGATCAGGCCGTATTTCCATACATCGACCGGACGCGACAGGATGTTGGAAGACATGTCCGCCACCAGCGGCACATCCCCCGTGTTCGGCATCCAGTTGAATTCGACACCGCCAATGGTCTCGTTCGGCGTGTAGTGGACGTAGGCCGCATCCTTGTCCAGTTTCCAGGTGCCGAAGGCGGGGACATAGGTGCAGTTCTTGTCCTTGTTGTCGGCCGCTACGTTCACATTGCAGAATTTCTTCGCTTCGGCTATAGCCTTCTTCGACCATTCGCCGGTGTTCACGTAATCGGCGGAAGCCTTGCCGCGCAGCAGGTTCAACGGGATCATGGAAAATTGCAGATGCGCGCCGCCTTGCAGGAACAGCACTTTGTAGTTCTGCGGAATGCCCATCAACTCGCGCAAGTCGGCCTCGGCCTGGGCGTGGATGCCCATGTACTCCTTGCCGCGGTGCGACATCTCCATCACCGACATGCCGCTGCCGTGCCAATCGAGCAATTCCGCCTGTGCTTGCTGCAAAACCGCCTTGGGTAAAACTGCCGGACCTGCGCTGAAGTTGTAGATGGTCATTTTCAATTATCTCCTTGACTGTTTAGCCTCAAATCGTTTTGTGGATTGGGCATGCCCGACACCGCGGCCGGGCCCGAATCCTCAATCCCCAATCCTAACTTTCCTCTTCTTCCGGTTCGGCGATGCGGCTCAAACCGGCCAGCTTGTCGCCTTTGTCCAGATTGATCAGCGTCACGCCCTGGGTGGCGCGGCTCATCTCGCGGATCTCCTTGACGCGGGTGCGGATCAGGACGCCGTTGGTCCCGATCAGCATGATCTCGTCGTCCGTGTCCACCAGCGTGGCGGCGACCACCTTGCCGTTGCGGGCGGAGGTCTGGATCGCGATCATGCCCTGCGTGCCGCGCCCATGCCGGGTGTATTCGACGATGGAGGTGCGCTTGCCGAAGCCGTTCTCGGTCGCGGTCAGCACGCTCTGCTGTTCATTCTCGGCCACCAGCAGCGCGATCACCTTGCCGCCCTTGGTCAGCTTCATGCCGCGCACGCCGCGCGCGCCGCGGCCCATCGAGCGCACATCGTTCTCGTCGAAGCGCACCGCCTTGCCCTCGTCCGAGAACAGCATCACATCGTGCTTGCCATCGGTCAGCGCGACGCCGATGAGGAAGTCGCCCTCGTCCAGATTGATGGCGATAATGCCCTTGGTGCGCGGATTGGCAAAATCTGACAGCGGCGACTTCTTCACCGTACCTTCGCTGGTGGCAAAGAACACATACTGGTCGTCGGCAAACTGGCTCACCGGCAGGATGGCATTGATCTTCTCGCCAGCCTCGAGCGGCAGCAGGTTGACGATCGGCTTGCCGCGCGAGATGCGCGTCCCCTGCGGCACTTCGTACACCTTGAGCCAGTAGCAGCGGCCGCGATTGGAGAAGCACAGGATGTAATCGTGCGTGTTGGCGATGAACAGGTTGTCGACGAAATCGTCTTCCTTGGTCGAAGCCGCCTGCTTGCCGCGTCCGCCGCGTTTCTGGGCGCGGTACTCGTCCAGCTTCTGCGCCTTCATGTAGCCGCCGTGGGACAGGGTGACCACCACATCTTCCGGGGCGATCAGGTCTTCCATGCTCATATCCTGGGTGTGCGTCACGATCTCGCTGCGGCGCTTGTCGCCAAACTGCGCGCGGATCGCCACCAGTTCGTCGCCGATGATCTGGGTCACCCGCGCCGGCTTGGCCAGGATGTCCAGCAGGTCGGCGACCTTGTCCATCACTTCGCGATATTCGCCGACGATCTTGTCCTGCTCCAGCCCGGTCAGGCGTTGCAGACGCAGTTCCAGGATCGCTTGCGTTTGCGCATCGGACAGGAAGTAGCCCTTGCCTGGCACCAGACCGAATTCGGGTGCCAACCCTTCCGGCCGCGCCGCCTCGCTGACCCGGCGCAACAGATCCTCCACCAGCGAGGAACGCCAGCCGCGCGCCATCAGTTCGCGCTTCGCATCCGCCGGCGTCGCGGCAGCCTTGATCAGCGCGATGATCTCGTCCACGTTGGACAGCGCGACCGCGAGGCCTTCCAGAATGTGGCCGCGCTCGCGCGCCTTGCGCAGTTCGAAAATGGTGCGGCGCGTGACGACTTCGCGGCGGTGGCGCAGGAAGGCTTCGATGACCTGCTTGAGGTTGAGCAGTTTCGGCTGGCCATCCACGATAGCGACCATGTTGATGCCGAAGCTGTCCTGCATCTGAGTCGCTTTGTACAGCTTGTTCAGGATCACGTCGGCGTTCTCGCCGCGCTTCAGCTCGATCACCGCGCGCATGCCGGACTTGTCCGATTCGTCGCGGATCTCGGAGATACCTTCCAGCGTCTTCTCGCGCACCATTTCGCCGATCTTCATCAGCAGGGTGGCCTTGTTCACCTGGTACGGCAGCTCGTCGATGATGATGGCCTGGCGGTCGCCCTTGCCGATGTCCTCGAAATGGGTGCGCGCCCGCATCACCACACGACCGCGCCCGGTGCGATAGCCTTCCTTCACACCGGCCAGACCATAGATGAAGCCGGCGGTCGGGAAATCTGGCGCAGGCACCAGCTCGATCAACTGTTCGATGTCCATGTCCGGCTCGCGCAGCAGGGCCAGGCAGGCATCCACCACCTCGGTCATGTTGTGCGGCGGGATGTTGGTCGCCATGCCCACCGCGATGCCGGAAGAACCGTTCACCAGCAGGTTGGGGAAGCGCGCCGGGAACACCAGCGGTTCATTCTCGGAACCGTCGTAGTTGGGGCCGAAGTCGACCGTCTCCTTGTCCAGATCTTCCAGCAGCTGATGGGCGATCTTCGCCATGCGTATCTCGGTGTAACGCATCGCCGCCGCGTTATCGCCATCGACCGAACCGAAGTTGCCCTGCCCGTCCACCAGCGTGTAGCGCAGCGAGAAATCCTGCGCCATGCGCACGATGGTGTCGTACACCGCGGTGTCGCCGTGCGGGTGGTACTTACCGATGACATCGCCGACGATGCGGGCCGATTTCTTGTAGGCGCGGTTCCAGTCGTTGGAAAGCTCACTCATCGCAAACAGAACGCGCCGGTGCACCGGCTTCAGGCCGTCGCGCACATCGGGCAAGGCGCGGCCCACGATCACGCTCATCGCGTAATCGAGGTACGACTTGCGCATCTCTTCTTCAAGGCTGACCGGCAGGGTTTCTTTGGCGAATTGTTGTTCCATGTGCGACCTGTAGAATGTACTGAAGCGGCATTAAGGAACCTCTGATCAAGTCCGCCATGAGCCGCGTTGCCGGGCAAATCGCGAT
>JAVHSB010000288.1:0-1582 GCA_036171955.1 Sideroxydans sp. | reverse complement strand
GCGTGCGGTAGCCGGCGATGAAGGCGAAATGCTTGATGCGCTTGTGCAGGTCGGCAAGTTTGAATTCGGTGTAACCCTCTCCCGGCGCTGACGCGCCACCCTCTCCCGCTTGCGGGAGAGGGGATTCGAGATCGTACAGACGGAAGCGCGCGAAGTCGGATACCAGCACGTATTTCGGCAGGTCGCGCTCCTTGATGCCGGGGAAGTAATCGAGCGCCTGGGTGTAAGCCTTGTCGAGGTCTTTGCCGCGCGACTTGTGCTCGACCAGCAGCATGCCTTTCCAGAACAGGTCGATGTAGCCTTGCCTGTCGCCAAGCTTTTTGACCGGCTCCTCGAAGCTGGCGACGCGCTTGCGGTCGATGCCGAAGACGTTGAAAAATTCTGTCCAGAACGGCTTGGCCTCGGCGTCTTCCGATGTCTCGCTCTCCCAGCGTTTGGAGAATTCAATTGCGCGGTTGCGGATCTCGTTCCAGGAAAGTGCCATTCAAAACCTCGAAGATCGAAGATGTATAGATGCCGATTTTAGGCCATGCAATCCAAGGTTCGTTTGCTTATTTGCATGCGGCATTGGAGGTCGCGCTTCGATCTGATATGTCGGACTGAAGTCCGACCCACAAGGGTTCGCAATGCGTGCCACAACCTCAGGAATTGGGCACAGTGCGGTTGCGTCCCTGCGCCTTGGCGGCGTACAGGTTGCGGTCGGCACGGCTGATCAGCTCGTCCAGCGTCTGCATGGCCTGGCTTTTTTCGGCCACGCCGATGCTGATGGTGAGCGGCAACGGCTGGCCGCTGGCTGCCGGCACTTGCAACGCCGCCACTGCCAGGCGCATGCGTTCCGCCGCCTGATGGGCCGCCTCCACCGTCGTGTCCGGGCAGATCACCAGGAACTCCTCGCCGCCGTAACGGCTGACCACATCCTGCGCGCGCGCCGTGGCACGCAGGACAGCAGCCACCTGTTGCAGGGCAAGGTCGCCCAGTTGGTGTCCGTGCGTGTCGTTGACGGCCTTGAAATGGTCGATGTCCAGCATCATGCAGGACAGGGCGCGATCGCCCCGTCGCGTGAGCGCCCACTCCTGTTCCAGCCGCTCCATGGCAGAGCGCCGATTCGGTAATCCGGTCAGCGTATCCGTCGATGCCTGCTGTTGCAGGCGCTGGTTGGCGGCGGACAATTCCTCGGAGAAACGCACCAGTTGCTGGCGATCGAACGCGAGTTCTTCCTGCAACTGCACCACGCGCTGCGCCGCGCGCAGGCTGGCGAAAAACAGTTTCGGCGTTACCGGCTTGGCCAGACAATCGTCGATGCCGGCCTCGAACGCCGCGACCTGAGAGTCCGGTAACGCGTCCTTTGTCATTGCCATCAGATAAACATTGCGCAATTGCGGCATGTGGCGCAGTTGGCGGCAGAACGCCAGTCCGTCCAGTTGCGGCAGCGCGAGGTCGGTGAGTACCACTTGCGGCCGGTGCAATTCGGCCATTTGCAGCGCGGCGGCATCCTCTTGCGCCACGCTGACGCGATGCCCGGCCGCGGTCAGCCATTGCTCGAGCAGGCTGCGCTGATCGCGGTCGGCCGCGACCAGCAGTA
>JAVHSB010000287.1:0-1603 GCA_036171955.1 Sideroxydans sp. | reverse complement strand
TGGAGCGGGTGAAGGGGATCGAACCCTCGTCACTTGCTTGGGAAGCAAGAGCTCTACCATTGAGCTACACCCGCTTGGTGTAAAATGCGGCGCGAATTCTAGCACGGGCAGTTAGGCACAGTGACCACCTTAAGTATTAATGGCGTATCGCGCCAGATTCCTCCGAACAGCACAGTCGCCACACTCATCGAAGAGATGGGTCTGGCCGGCAAACGCATCGCCCTCGAGCGGAACGGGGAGATCGTTCCGCGTAGCGCATACTCTACACAAGCTTTGGTTGATGGCGACCAAATCGAAGTGGTCGTCGCAGTAGGCGGCGGCTGAATCTTTCACCAGGAATGCAACCATGAACGATAAACTCATCATCGCCGGCAAACACTATTCTTCCCGCCTGCTGGTCGGCACCGGCAAGTACAAGGATTTCGCGGAGACCCGGGCCGCGCTCGATGCCAGCGGTGCAGAGATCGTCACGGTGGCGATCCGTCGCACCAACCTCGGACAGAATGCCAACGAGCCCAACCTGCTCGATGCCGTGCCGCCTTCAAAATTCACTTATCTGCCCAATACCGCCGGCTGCTACACCGCCGACGACGCCGTGCGCACACTGCGTCTGGCGCGCGAGCTGCTCGACGGCCATTCGCTGGTGAAGCTGGAAGTACTGGGTGACCCGCAGTCACTGTACCCCAACGTGATCGAGACCCTCGCTGCGGCGAAGACCCTGGTGGCGGAAGGATTCCAGGTGATGGTGTACACCTCGGACGACCCCATCATTGCCAAGCAACTCGAAGACATCGGCTGTGTGGCGATCATGCCGCTGGCTTCCCTGATCGGCTCCGGCATGGGCATCCTCAACCCGTGGAACCTGCAACTGGTCATGGATCGCGTCAACGTGCCGGTGATCGTGGATGCCGGCGTGGGCACAGCCTCGGATGCCGCCATCGCGATGGAACTGGGTTGCGATGGAGTCCTGATGAATACGGCCATCGCCGGTGCGCAGAATCCGGTGCTGATGGCCTCCGCCATGAAAAAAGGGGTGCAGGCAGGTCGCGAGGCTTTCCTTGCCGGACGCATGCCAAAGAAACTTTACAGCGCCACCCCCAGCTCGCCGACGGCAGGCATCATCGCCTCGACGCGCAGTTGATGACTGAAGCCGAAAGTTTCCGCGAGCGGCACATCCGCAGCTTCGTGCTGCGCCAGGGCCATCTCTCCGATGCGCAGCGCCGCGCGGTGGATATGCTGATGCCGCGGTACGGTATCCCCTCTACAACGGCGCAACTCGATCTCGATGCCGCGTTCGGTCGCTCCGCTCCAAAGATTCTGGAGATCGGTTTTGGCATGGGCGACAGTACCGCGACCATCGCCCAGGCGCATCCCGAAAACGACTACCTCTGTCTGGAAGTACACACCCCGGGCGTCGGCAACCTGTTGAAGCTGATTGACGCACAACATCTGGAGAACATTCGCATCATCCAGCACGATGCCGTGGAGGTGTTGCGCGACATGGTCGCGGACGGCACTCTGGATGGCGTGCATATTTTCTTTCCCGATCCCTGGCACAAGGCGCGCCACAACAAACGCCGCTTGATCCAGTCGCCGTTCATCG
>JAVHSB010000286.1:0-1605 GCA_036171955.1 Sideroxydans sp. | reverse complement strand
ACTCGATCTCCATGGTGCCGAGGCGGTGACCGGAAACGTTCAGCACGTCATCGATACGACCCATGATCCAGAAGTAACCGTCTTCATCGCGGTGAGCGGAGTCACCTGCCAGATAGGCACCCTTCATCTCTTCCGGGAAATAGCCCTTCTTGTAACGTTCCGGGTCACCCCAGATAGTGCGGATCTGCGAAGGGAAGGGCTTCTTGATCACGAGGAAGCCGCCATGCTTGTCGTGAACTTCGTCGCCCGCTTCATTGACGATGGTGGCCATGATGCCGGGCAGGGGCAGGGTACACGTCCCCGGTTTGATCGGCATCGCGCCCGGCAACGGGGAGATCATGTGGCAGCCCGTCTCCGTTTGCCACCAGGTATCGACGATGGGGCAGCGCGCTTTGCCCACCACGTTGTAATACCATATCCAGGCTTCCGGATTGATCGGTTCGCCCACGGTGCCAAGCACGCGCAGGCTGGACAGGTCGTACTTGTTCGGCAGGTCACCGCCCAGTTTGATCAGCGAGCGGATCGCGGTCGGCGCCGTGTAGAAAGTGGTGACTTTGTGATCCTGGATCATTTTCCAGAAACGGCCGGCGTCGGGGTAGGTCGGGACTCCCTCGAAGATGACCTCGGTCGCACCCATGGCCAATGGGCCGTAGGTGACATAGCTGTGGCCGGTGATCCAGCCCACGTCCGCCGTGCACCAGAAAACATCGGTCGGCTTGTAGTCGAATACCCATTCCATCGACACCATGGTGCCGAGCAGGTAGCCGCCGGTGGAATGCTGCACCCCTTTGGGTTTGCCGGTGGAACCGGAGGTGTAAAGGATGAACAGCGGATGCTCGGCACTGACCCATTCCGGTTCGCAAGTCGAAGACTGGTTGTTGAACAGGTCGTGCCACCAGATGTCGCGGTCATCGTCCCACGCGACATCGCCGCCGGTGCGGCGATAAACGATGACGCTGTGGACTCCCTCGCATCCGCCAAGGGTCAGCGCTTCGTCCACGGCCGGCTTGAGTGCCATTGCCTTGCCGCCGCGGAACTGTCCGTCCGCAGTGATCACGGCGACCGCTTGCGCGTCGGTGATGCGCTCGTGCAGGCTCTTGGAGGAGAAACCGCCGAACACGACGGAGTGGATCGCGCCGATGCGGGCACAAGCCTGCATCGCCACCACGGCCTCCACGCTCATCGGCATGTAGATGATGACGCGGTCGCCTTTCTTGATGCCGCGCGACTTGAGGCCATTGGCAAACTGGCAGACCCGGCCGTGCAACTCGCGATAGCTGACGTGGGTGACCTTGCCGTCATCCGCTTCAAAGATGATGGCTGTTTTTTCCGGCTGGGTGGAAAGATGCTTGTCGAGGCAGTTGTAGGAAACGTTCAGTGTGCCGTCCTCGAACCACTTGTAAAAAGGTGCTTTGCTTTCATCCAGCGTTTTGGTGAATGGTTTTTTCCACAGAATCTTGTCGCGGGCCAGTTGTGCCCAGAAGCCGGCATAATCCTTTTCCGCGGCTGCGCAGAGGGCTTTGTAGGCAGCCATGCCGGACACGTTGGCTTGTTTGACGAAGGCTTCGCTGGGTGCGAACACCCGGGTTTCATTCAATATGGACT
>JAVHSB010000285.1:0-8047 GCA_036171955.1 Sideroxydans sp. | reverse complement strand
ACAGGGCGATGTCTTTCGCCTTGCCGCTCTTGTCCTGATGCACGGCGATCAGGCTAGGCACGCCGCCGCCCTTGAGGTATTCCGAACGCACGGTATGGCCGGGGCCTTTCGGCGCGATCATGATCACATCCACATCGGTGCGAGGGATCACCTGGTTGTAGTGCACGTTGAAGCCATGAGCAAAGGCCAGTGCCGCGCCAGCCTTGATGTTCGGCGCGACATCCCGGTTATAGACATCGGGAATGTTCTCGTCGGGCAACAGCATCATCACCACGTCGGCGTTCTTCACCGCATCGGCGACTTCGGCCACCTTGATGCCGGCCGCTTCCGCCTTCTTCCAGGAAGCGCCGCTCTTGCGCAGACCCACCGTGACGTTGACGCCGGAGTCGCGCAGATTCTGCGCATGGGCATGGCCTTGCGAGCCATAGCCGATGATGGTCACTTGTTTGCCCTTGATCAGGGACAGGTCTGCGTCTTTGTCGTAATAAACTTTCATGTCTGCCTCGTCGAAAAAATATCCAGTTAAAAAATCAGAGTTTAAGGATGCGCTCGCCGCGTCCGATGCCCGAAGCACCGGTGCGCACGGTCTCCAGGATGAGCTTGTGCTCGATCGCCTGCAGGAAGTGCTCGAGCTTGTGGCCGGCGCCGGTGAGTTCGATGGTATAGGTCTTGTCGGTCACGTCGATGATGCGGCCGCGGAAGATGTCGGTGATGCGCTTGAGTTCTTCCCGGTCCGCCGCGCCTTCCGCCCGCACCTTGAGCAGCATCAGCTCGCGCTCGATATGGTCGCCGTCGGTCAGGTCCATCACTTCCACCACGTCCACCAGTTTGTTCAGCTGCTTGTTGATCTGCTCGATCACCGCATCCGAGCCGCGGGTGACGATGGTCATGCGCGACATGGTCTCATCCTCGGTCGGCGCGACCGTCAGCGATTCGATGTTGTAGCCGCGCGCCGAGAACAGCCCCGCCACCCGCGACAATGCGCCGGCTTCGTTCTGCATCAGGAGGGAGATGATATGTCGCATTACAAGTCCTCCGCCATGATAATTTCAGACAAGCCCTTGCCGCCGGGAACCATGGGGAACACGTTCTCCGTGGGGTCGGTATGAATGTCGAGAAAAACCAGATCATCCTTGCGCGCAAAGGCTTCCTTGAGCGCGCCTTCCACATCGCCGGGCTTGTCGATGCGCATCCCGACATGGCCATACGCCGCGGCCAGTTGCACAAAGTCGGGCAGCGCATCCATGTAGGATTCGGAATAGCGATTGCCGTGAAAGAACTCCTGCCACTGGCGCACCATGCCCAGATAGCCGTTGTTGAGCAGGATGATCTTGAGCGGCAGGTGGAACTGTTTGCAGGTGGACAGCTCCTGGATGTTCATCTGGATGCTGCCCTCACCGGTCACGCATGCCACGGGTGCGCCGGGATGCGCGAGTTGCACGCCCATCGCCGCTGGCAAGCCGAAGCCCATGGTGCCAAGACCGCCGGAATTGATCCAGCGCCGGGGCAGCTTGAACTTGTAATACTGCGCAGCCCACATCTGGTGCTGCCCCACATCGGAGGTGATGAAAGCGTCCCCCGCAGTCACTTCATACAGCTTCTCGATCACAAACTGCGGCTTGATGACCTCGGTCGAGTTGCGATAGGCCAGCGAGTTGCGTGCGCGCCATTCCGCGATGCGCGCCCACCATTCCTTGAGCGCGACGGTGTCGGTCTTTTGCTTGCTCGCGCGCAACACTGCCAGCATATCGTCGAGCACGTGCCGCACATCGCCCACCAGCGGCACATCCACTTTCACCCGCTTCGAGATGGAGGCGGGATCGATGTCGATATGGATGATCTTGCGCGGCACTTCGCCGAAATGCGCCACATTGCCGATCACGCGATCGTCGAAACGTGCACCCACGGCAAGCAGCACGTCGCAGTATTGCATCGCCATGTTCGCCTCCAGCGTGCCGTGCATGCCGAGCATGCCGAGGAATTGCCTGTCCGGGGAGGGGAAGCCGCCCAGCCCCATCAGCGTGCTGGTGCAGGGAAAGTCGAGCAGGCGCACCAGTTCGGCCAGTTGCGGCGCCGCATCGGACAGAACCACGCCGCCGCCGGTATAAATCGCGGGACGCTTGGCTCCGAGCAGCAGTTGCACCGCTTGCCTGACCAAAGCGGGATCGCCTTTGGTCGCCGGATTATAGGAACGGATAGTGACCGTGGACGGATAGGCGTAAACCGCCTTCTGGTTTGACACGTCCTTCGGAATATCGACCAGCACCGGGCCGGGGCGGCCCGTTTTCGCCAGATAGAAAGCCTTCTTCAGGGTGACGGCGATATCCTTCGCATCTTTCACCAGGAAGTTGTGCTTGACGCAGGGGCGGGTGATGCCGACCGCGTCCACTTCCTGAAAAGCGTCTTCGCCGATGAATCCGGTCGGCACCTGGCCGCTGATGACCACCAGCGGGATGGAATCCATGTAAGCCGTGGCGATGCCGGTCACCGCATTGGTCAGACCGGGACCCGAAGTGACGAGCGCGACGCCGACCTTGTCGGTAGAGCGCGAATAGCCGTCAGCGGCATGCACCGCAGCCTGCTCGTGGCGCACCAGTATGTGCTTGACCCGTTCCTGCTTGAACAGTTCGTCATAGATGAACAACACCGCCCCGCCGGGATAGCCGAAAACGTATTCGACTCCCTCTTCCTGCAAACAGCGGACGGTTATTTCAGCACCGGTCAGTTCCATGGGACAACTACCTGTAGATTGCGTCAGTTAAAGGTCGTGCACGATAAAGGCTGGCGGCATTTTGGTCAACCCCGCGGACACTGGGAACGGGCCAAAAACCCTTGCCAGCACAGGAATTTGCTATCATCAAGCCATATCCGTGAACCCTTGCGCCACTCTTGTCCACCCCAGCCCAGCTTTCCGACTTTCTCGCCAGCGCGGAGCATCGCGCCTTCAAGTATGCCGTCTACGCCGTGCGCAATGATGAAACCGCCCTGGATATCGTGCAGGAGTCGATGCTCAAGCTGGCACAACGATATGGCGACAAACCGGCCGCAGAATTCCCGCAACTGTTCCAGCGCATCCTGCAAAACTCCATTCGCGACCACTTTCGCCGCCACAAAATCCGTAGCGCCCGCTTCAGCCTGTTTTCCTCGTTCACTGCGGCCCAGAGCGAGGATGAAGTCGATCCGCTGGACATGCTGCAGGATGAGGACAATGCCAGCCAGCCGGCGGCACCCGACGCAGCCGCCGCGAATCAGCAGTTGCTCGCCATCATCGAAGCCGCTTTGCGCCAATTGCCAGCGCGTCAACGCGAGGCCTTCCTGCTGCGTTACTGGGAAGGGTTCGACACGACTGAAACCGCCGCCGCGATGGGGTGTTCCGAGGGAAGCGTCAAGACCCATTGCTCGCGCGCCACGGCTACACTGGCACATATCCTGAAACAGAAAGGAATCGACCTGACATGGGCATCAAACTAGATCGCAAACAATTGGCGGCAGTGCTGGACGACGGGGCGCGGCAATTGCCGCCGCAGGTTTGTGCGCGACTCTCCGCTGCACGGCAATCGGCGCTGCAACAGCAGTTGCAGCGGCAACCGCTGCAGGCGCAGCTGCACCATCTCGTTCCGGCCATCGCTGCCCCAGTGCGGAGCCATCCGGCGGGATGGGGCAGTGCGTTGCTGTTGGCGCTCCTGCTGCTGGCCGCCTTGTGGCAATGGCATGCAGTCGAATCGCACGACCATGGCGCGCTCGATTTGGCCATCCTGACCGACGACCTGCCCGTGGAAATGTATGTCGATCGTGAATAACAGAGCGCACGGCTGGAAGCGCCCCCTCGGCTGCTGCGCCCTGTTGCTCGGCCTGCTGCTGACCCCGTTGAGCCGCGCGGAAAACTGGAACGACCTCACCCCGGCACAGCAGCAGTTGCTTGCTCCACTCGCACAAAACTGGAGATCTCTGGACAGAAGCGAACAGAAGAGCTTCACCGGCATTGCCAAGGCCTATCCCGATCTTTCCCCCGACAAGCAGGCGCGCCTGCGCAAGCAGATTTCGACCTGGGCGTCGCTGACCCCGGAACAGCGCCATCGTGCAAGGGAAAAATTCACCGCGTTCAGCAAGGTGCCTGCCGAGAAGCGGGAAGCGGTCAAACGGATGGTGCGCGAACAGGAGTCACAGCGGGACCCCACGCAGGATAAAACCAAGGCCGGGCCTGAACCGGACTGAGCCGCAACCGGGCATCTGTCGCCAGCCTCAAATTTAGGGAACCTCTGATCAAGTCCCACACCTATGCGCCGGAAACTCCATGGCGCAATCAGCGCCGTTCGGCGCGCCAAAGCAGAACCAACGCCAAGCCAAGGAATGTCCAGCTCATCGCAGTCGCGCTGAATACGGCCGGCCATTCGTTCAGCGTGCCCAGATTGGCGAACAGGCGCCCGGCGAAATGGAAACCGAGGCCCAGCACAATCCCGACGAAAATCCTGCCGCCGATACCACCCTCGCGTCGCTGGTAGGACGAGAACGGCAGCGCCAGCATCAGCATAATCAGCACCGCAAAAGGATAGATCAGCTTGTTCCACAGGGCGATGTCGTAGCGTATGGTCTTTTGTTTATTGTCCGCCAGGTGGCGGGTATATTGGAACAGATTCCACGCCGACATCTGTTCCGGCACCACCATCAGCACATTCAGGATGTCCGGGTTCAGCGCGGAATGCCATTCCGCGACGGGGAGCGTTTCGACGCTCGTTCCCTGTTGCGCAAACAGGGTGCGCCGCACCTCCTCCAACTGCCACAGCCCCTCGCTTTGATAGGAGGCGCGTCCGGCTGCGGTGATGCTGCGCAACTGGTAGTCCTCATCGAACTGGTAGATGCTCACATTGAGCAGAGAGGTGTCCGGCAACACGTTTCTGACATTGACGAAGCTGCCTTCGTCTTTCACCCACACGCCGGAGCGGAACTCCTTGATGTTGACCTGCGCATTCTGCGCCTTGAGCTTGACCTGTTGCGCCAGCTTCTCGCTGGGAGGGGCGATGAATTCGCCAAAAACAAAACAGAGCAGCAGCAGCGGCGCGCCGATCCGCAACAGGGACAGAATCATTTGCCGCAGCGAAACTCCGGAAGAGCGATAAACCGTCAACTCGGAGCTCGCCGCCATTTGCACCAGGGCGAAAATGGCGCCGATCAGCACGGCAACGGGAAACAATTCGTAGATATGGCCCGGCAGGGTCAGCAGCACATACAACAGAACATAGCCGAGGCTGTAATTCCCGCGCCCCATTTCATTGAGCTGGTTGATCAGGTCCAGCAGGGCGAACAACATCAGCAGCGCGGCAAACACCAGGCCGACGCTGATATAGATTTCGCGCGCGAGATATCTGCCGAGCAGTTTCATCGCCGCAATCTCCACCACGGGGCAACCGAGGAGCGGTAGCGGAACAGGATCAGTAGCACCAGCAACATGGCCAGATGCAGCCCCCACAATCCCGCCAGCGGGCCGATCTTTTGCAACGCCACCCAGGAATTGGTCACGCTGATCATGTTGTTGTAGAACATGTAGATCACCATCGCGGCGATGAGGTTGAGCGAACGCCCCGCGCGCGGGTTGACATAGCTCAAGGGAATCGCCAGCAGCGCCAATATGAGCGCGCTGAACGGCAGCCCGATGCGCCAGTGCAACTCCGCGGTGTGCCGTGAAACCGGATGCTGCAACAGGTAGAGCGTGGAATAGGCTTTGATGTTGGGTTGCTCTTTGCCCAGTTCGGCCGGTTCGATGCGCACTGCATAGCGCTCGAAGCGGGATATCCTGAAATCGGCCTGACCCGGTATGCCCTCATAGCGCGAACCATTCAGCAGCACCAGAAAACGGTCGCCGTTTTCGGCAGTTTCCTGATAGCCCTCCTTCGCCACCATGGTGCCTTCTTTGCCGTTCTGCACCGATCGCACGAAGATGTTGCCGACGCGCTTGCTGTTGATATCCACGTCTTCCAGAAAAAAAACGCGGTCGGCCTGTCTCGATTCGCGGAAAGCGCCGGGGGTCGCATGCGACACATCGTCGCGGCTGTCCAGCCGGCGCTTGTACTCATCCGCCTTGGACAATGCCCAGGGCGACAGCACCAGGCTCAGGAAGGCGATCAGCAGCACGACGGGGATGGCATACCCCAGCACGGGCCGGATCCAGCGCACGAGAGCGACTCCGGAAGAAAACCACACCACCATCTCGCTGTCGCGATAGCATCGTGACAGGGTAATCAGGATCGAAAGGAACAGGCTGATCGACAGCAGCACAGGCAGGTAATTCATCGCGCTGAAACCCAGCATAACCAGGATGCCGTCCACGGCCAGCAAACCGCTGACCGACTCGCCGAGGAAACGGATCAGCTGGGTGAACAGCACGATCCCCAGCAGGATGGAGAATATCAACAACCCGGTCGCGGCGAATTCACGGATCAGCGAACGAAAAAAAATACCCTGGATCCTGGGAACGCAAGACAGCTTTGACTTTTGCAGCGAGGATTGCGGATAATCAGGCATCTGGATGGGTTCAGAGTTCAATTGAGGAGAGGCGCGTGGAATTTAGCATAAATCAAGGTAGTCCGGAAAAACTGAAAAGCGGCTGTGTAGTGGTGGGCATTTTCGATGACGGTAAACTGTCGAGGGCCGCGCAGGTACTGGACAAGGCCTGCAAAAACGCGTTGAGCGATCTGGTCGCGCAGGGCGACATGAGCGGCAAAGCCGCCAGCACGCTGCTCGTGCAAAAGCTGCCGGGCATGGCTGCCGACCGGGTGCTGCTGATCGGTCTCGGTAAAAACAAGGATCAAAGCCGCAAAACCTGCATCGAAGTCTTGCAAGCCCTGCTCAAGGCGCTGCATGGCACACCAGCCAAGGATGCGGCACTGTGTCTGGCCGCCGACGAGATGGGGCAGGATGAGGCGTGGCTGTTACGGCAATCCATTCTCATCGCCGACGAACAGGCTTTCCGTGCCGACGGCCTGAAGAGCAAGCCGGCGGCTGCGGCAGAATTGAAGCACGTCAGCTTCGTCACCCCGGACAAACCGGCCGCGCAATCGAAAGCGGTCGTCGCGCAGACCGCCGCCACTGCGCGTGGCATGGCGCTCACCAAGGAACTCGGCAATCTGCCGGGCAATATCTGCACGCCGACTTACCTTTCCGCCCAGGCGCTGGCATTGGGCAAGGCGCACAAAAAGATCAAGGTCACCGTGCTGGAAGAGAAAGACATGCGCAAGCTCGGCATGGGCGCGTTCCTCTCCGTCACGCGCGGCAGCGAGCAACCGGCCAAGCTGGTCACGCTGGAATACACCGGCGCTGACAAGAAACAGAAACCGGTCGTGCTGGTCGGCAAGGGCATCACCTTCGACAGCGGCGGCATCTCGCTCAAACCCGGCGCCGAGATGGATGAAATGAAATACGACATGTGCGGCGCGGCCAGCGTGCTGGGCACAATGCAAGCCATCGCCGAGATGGGGCTCAAGTTGAATGTGGTCGGCGTCATCCCGACCTGCGAGAACCTGCCCAGCGGCAGCGCGACCAAGCCCGGTGACATCGTCACCTCGATGTCGGGACAAACCATCGAGATCCTGAATACCGATGCGGAGGGCCGCCTGATCCTGTGCGATGCGCTGACCTATTCCGAAAAATTCAAGCCCGATACCGTGATCGACCTGGCCACACTCACCGGGGCCTGTGTCATCGCCTTGGGACACGTCGCCCACGGCTTGTTCGCCAACGAAGACAAACTCGCGCAGGAATTGCTGGTGGCGGGCGAGCAGGCGCACGACCGTGCCTGGCAACTGCCGTTGTGGGAAGACTACCAGCCGCTGCTGGACAGCAACTTTGCCGACATGCAGAACATCGGCGGACGCGCGGGCGGCACCATCACGGCCGCCTGCTTCCTCGCACGCTTCACCAAAGACTATCGCTGGGCACACATGGACATCGCCGGCACCGCGTGGAAGTCCGGCAAGGAGAAGGGCGCGACCGGCCGCCCGGTGCCGTTGCTGACGCAGTATTTAATCAACAAGGCAAACAACAAATGATTTTT
>JAVHSB010000284.1:27304-29328 GCA_036171955.1 Sideroxydans sp. | reverse complement strand
TTGCGCTCTTCCAGCGCCAGCGCGCGGAAGCGCCGCGCCTGGTTCTCGGGCAGGCTGCGCACAATCTCCAGGTTGGGGTTGTAGTACTTGAGGTTGATGTAGGGGATGCTGAGCTGTTTGGCCAGCGCTTCGGAGATCTGGTCTTCAGTGATGAAGCCGTTGTCCACCAGCACGCGCCCGAGTTTGCGACCGCTGCGCTTTTGCTGTTCCAGCACGAACTGCAACTGGTCGAGCGAAATGAGTTTTTGCTGTACCAGCAAGTCGCCGAGGCGAACTTTTTCCGGACGCGCCATAATTCCCCCTGAATATATTTGCGCGCCGCCCGCAGGGGGCAGTGCGACGGGAGCGGAAGTTAGCCGTTTTCCCTATATCTGACAAGACCTTTCATTACTTTCCACATGTTCAACGTCATCCTTTTCCAGCCCGAGATACCGCCCAATACCGGCAATGTCATCCGCCTCTGCGCGAATACCGGCGCGCATCTGCACCTTATCCGCCCGCTCGGGTTCGAGCTGGAAGACCGGCAGTTGCGGCGGGCCGGACTGGATTATCACGAGTATGCGGCCATGCAGGTGCACGACAGTCTGGCGCAGTGTTTGCAGACCCTGCCGATCGCCACCACTCCTCCCCACCCCAATCCGTCTCCGCGCCCCCTATCCAGCTTCGCTCCGCGCCCCACGCAAGCGGGAGAAAGGGCAAAAGAGAAAAGCAATTTTGAATCTCCGGAAGAAGGAACAGACGTATCGTTACGCGAGCTTCTCAATACCCGGCGCGTGTTCGCGCTGACTACCAAGGCGACCCGTTCTTTTTATGGCGCACGGTTTCAGGCGGGGGATGCGTTTCTGTTCGGCCCGGAAAGTCGCGGCCTGCCACACGATGTGCTGGAAGCGCTGCCAGAGGAACGGCGCCTGCGCTTGCCGATGTTGCCGCACAACCGCAGCCTGAATCTCTCCAATACCGTGGCCGTGGCCGTGTTCGAGGCGTGGCGCCAGTGCGAGTTTTTGAGTGCTGGATAGCAAGTGCTGAATGTCGAGTAACCGGCCTCGGAACTCGGTACTCATTACTCAGAACTCATTCCCCGGCTGGCGATTGAGCAGCATTTCGACCGCCCTGTCCACGGCCAGTCCTTCATGCAGCACGCGATACACGGCATTGCAGATGGGCATGTCAACCGCATGCCGCTGCGCGACGGTCTGCACTTCGCGCGCGGTGTGGACGCCCTCGGCCACATGCCCCAGTTGTTTGAGGATATTGGGCAGGGATTGATGGTGGGCCAGCAGCATGCCGACCTGGCGGTTGCGCGACAGATCGCCGGTACAAGTGAGGATGAGGTCGCCGACGCCGGACAGTCCGCCCAGCGTTTCGGCCTTGCCGCCGATTTTCAGTCCCAAGCGGCTCATCTCGGCCAGGCCGCGGGTCAGCAAGGCTGCGCGCGCGTTCATGCCCATCTGCATGCCGTCGCAGATACCGGCCGCGATCGCCAGCACGTTCTTGATCGCACCGCCGATCTCGACGCCGACCACATCGGTGCTGGAATAGATGCGCAGGCGCGAATGATGCAGCGCCTTGGCCGCCCGCTGCGCGAATGCGCCATCGTTCGAGGCCAGGGTCAATGCGGTCGGCAGGCCGCGGGCGACCTCCTGCGCGAAGCTGGGACCGCTCAAGGCGGCACTGGAAATTGAGGATGGCAGAATTTCGCGCACGATCTGATGCGGCAGCAGCGCGGTGCCGCTTTCGAAGCCCTTGCACAGCCAGATGACGCCTGCGGGTTCTGCACGCGCCATGATTGCCTGCAAGGTCGGACGCAGTCCGGCGACCGGCACTGCCAGGATCAACAGTTCGGCATCCGCGAGCACTGCCGGCAGATCCGCAGTCACGTCCAGTCCGGGAGGAAACGCCGCATCGGGAAGGTAACGCCGGTTGCGCCGCCCCTCCCGCATCGCCTCCGCCTGTTCGGCATCTCGCGCCCAAATGGTCACGTCATGCTGGCCGGACAGGCTGATCGCCAGCGCCGTGCCCCAGGC
>JAVHSB010000284.1:6456-27204 GCA_036171955.1 Sideroxydans sp. | reverse complement strand
CCATTCCAGCCCCACCTGGCGCTCCGCCCTGAATGCCAGGGATGCGCTGCTGCTCCAACTCGTGCGCACGAAAGCCTCGCGCACGGTGACCACCACATAGCGTTTGCTGCTGACTTTGCGCTTCTCGATCCAGAAAACCTTTCCGGTCGAATCGCGCGCCTTGAGCCAGCCCTCGAGTCCGACCAGTTTTTCCAGCGGCAGGTAGCGCGTGGCGACATACAGTTTTTTTGCCTTGAGCGAATTGGCATCGTACAGGATGGCGGGAGCAGCCACCGAGACGAACTCGGCCGCCGCCACCGTCTGGCTGGCGGCCAGCAGACACAGCGCTGTCGCCAGCCTTTTCATCAATGCTTGACCGCGGCAGCCTCTTGTTGCGCCTGGACTTGCTGCTTCTGCTGCTGGTAGATGGCGTCGAAATTGATCGGATTGAGCAGCACCGGCGCAAAGCCGCCGCGCACTGCAAGGTCGGACACCACTTCGCGCAGATACGGATAAAGGATATTGGGGCAGACTACGGCGAGCACGGTCTCCATGTCCTGCGGCGGCATGTTGCGCACCTGGAAGATGCCGGCTTGCTTGGCTTCGATCAGGAACATCACATGGTCTTTTTCGGGCAGCTTGGCGGTCACTGTGACCGTGACCTCGACTTCGAACACGCCGTCTTCCACGGCCGCCGCCTTGGTTTGCAGCTGCAGGTCGATGTGCGGATTCTCGCGCTGCAGGAAGATCGCCGGTGCGTCCGGTATTTCCAGGGACAGGTCCTTCACGTACAGCTTTTCGATGTTGAACAGGGGGGTGTCGGGTTGTTGCGGTGCGGCGGTTTCGGTCATTTCGGTTTCCTTTGACTGCGATTTCAAGAGCGGCTTATTGATTCAAAAGCGGCATCAGGCCGCCCGCCTGGTCGAGCTCGACCATGTCATCGAAGCCGCCGATGTGGCGGTCGTCGATGAAGATCTGCGGCACAGTGCGGCGTTTGCTGCGCTCTTCCATGATGGTGCGCTGGGCCGGATCCAGATCGACGCGGATTTTTTCGATGCTGCTCACACCACGGCGCTGCAGCAGCCGTTCGGCATTGATGCAGTAGGGACAGACGGCGGTGCAGTACATCACGACTCTGGCCATCTTGAGTTCCTTATCTTTCCAGCGGCAGATTGGACTTCTGCCAGGCCTGCAAACCGCCGCTCAGCAGATAGGTTTCCTTGAAACCTTGCTTGCCCAGCCAGGAGGTGATGGGAACCGCGCGGCTGCCGCTGCGGCAAACCACGACGATGGGGCGGCTGCGGTATTTTTCCAGTTCGCCGATCCGTTCCTTCAGTTGCGGGGCAGGGATCAGGCGGCTGTTGATGATATGGCCGGCATCGTATTCGCCCTGTTCGCGCACGTCCAGCACCAGCGCGTTCTTGCGGTTGATGAGCTGCATCGCATGCGTGGTGTCGGTTTCCTTGATACGGAGGATGCGGTTGCCAAAATAGCTCCAGAACAGCATGTAGCCGCTGATGAGCGCGATGGATACGGTGAACAGATTATCGAGCAGGAACTGCTGCACGGCGGTACTCCTCATATTTCAGGGTTGCGAATTCTAGCAGAGGCTGGAAGCGCTCGGGCTGGCGCTTGGCCAATTTCCCCAATTCGTCGCGCGCCATGGCGAATTCTGCCGGATATGCCCAGATCGCCTGCCGCAACAGATCGCGCGCCGCCTGCGGCTGGTCGGACCAGGCCAGCAACCAGACCTGGTGATAGGTCAGCGTGGCGGTGGGAATGAAGCGCAGGGCGTGTCCGTTCAAGGCGAGTTTCTGTTCCAGCTTGTCTTCGTCCGGCACCATCATGCCAGCCACGAACAGCTGCGCGTAGGAACCGAACAGCGGGTAATCCAGGGTTGCCAGCAATTCGTCCTGTGCCCGCGGCCCGGCCGCGACGCCGGAAGCCGGAACATTGCGCATCCTCAAGGCGTTTTCCAGATGGCGGTAGCTTTGCAGCCCCTGCCACAGCGAGATCGCTCCCAGCAGCAGGATCAGCGCCACCGACATCCGTCCCGCGCGCCGCAGTTCCAGGCGGTAGCTCACGCCATCGAAAGCGCCCAGCAGGAAGGCTGCGATGCCGATGAAATAGGCGTACCACAGGGGATATTCGAGCAGGCTGTGGATGGCGAGCACGGCCAGCAGGGCAAAGCCCCACCAGTGTTCGAGCGTGAACGGCATCCGCCGCACCGGACGCAGCCACAGCCAGAGGGTGGCACACAGCACGCCGAGACCGGCCAGCCCGGTTTCGGCCGCCAGTTGCAGCACGAGGTTGTGGGCATTGTTGTACAGGCCGCTGATGGCGGGATTGCGCAATTCGTCCCCCAGCAACAAGTGCTGGTAGGCGAACTGGCCGAAACCGGCGCCGAACAGCGGGAACTGCGCGAAGATGAGCACGGCTTCGCGCCACAGATGAAGGCGGATGCTGCCGCTGGCTGCTTCTCCGAACAGGCGCTCGGCAGCAGTGACGCTGCCGGTGTCCCCCTGCAACCAGGGTAGTTGCAGCAGTCCGTGCATGGCCAGATAACCCAGCCACAACGCGGCCGCATATCCCAGCAAGGGGCGCAAGGCTCTATCCCTGCGCTGCCACGCCCAGGCCAGCAGCAGGACGCAGCTGAGGTAAAGCCATGCGCTGCGCGAACCCGACAGCACCAGCACGAACAGCAGCGGCGCGGCCAGCAGCGCGGTCAGCCCGATGCGCCAGCCGAAGCGGGTGTGCAGCAAACCGAGCGAGACGAGGCCGAGGGCGATGTAATTGGCAAAGTGGTTGGGCTGCGCGATGTTGCCGAATACCGCCGCCGAAACCTTGGCGGTGATGAAACCGTTGAGGAAGGTTTGCCAGCGGTAGTGCTGCACGATGCCGGCCAGCATGTTCAGTTCGGCGCCTGCCAGCAGGAATGCGGCAAGCACCGTCGCGACCAGCGGCAAGCCAAGTTCCGTGCGCAGATGCTGTCCGAGCATCATCAGCAGTGCGGCGAACAGGAAATACAGCGAGAGCAGCAACACCTGGTCGAAATGCCCGATCAGGCCGCCGATGTATTGCAGCAGCAACAGCAGCAGCAGGCCGATCGGCAGCAACACGATGCCCGGCACTTGCGGTGCGTGCCAGAAACGGGCGGTCAGCAGCAGCGGCAAGGCCAGCACGCCGAGCAATGCCGTCAGCCACTCCTGATAGAAAGTGGTGACGGGGTAGGCGTGGTAGGGATACAGAAAAGGCAAAACCCACATCAGTCCGACCAGAGCCAGACTGATGCGGGCGGCGCCCAACGACGGACGCAAGTGTTTTAGCAACTGCCTTTGATGCCGAATCTGGCGAGAATGCCATTCAGCGGACAGATCCGGGTGAAGCCGCTCTGAAACAGGTTCAGCCCGACGAATGCCGTGAAAAACAGGAAATAATCACTGACGAACAGCGGGCTGGCCGCCACGCCCAGCGCGAGGGATAACAAAATGAAAAAACCGGCAACGATGCGGACGATGCGTTCTGCGTTCATGTTCAAAGCTCCTTGCTCATTGAAGTTGTTGGTTGATCGGACGTTACTTTAGCAAATACGGAAGTCCTGCGCCCCGTCATGCGCAAACTCAAGCCGGCTTGCATGGCCGACGCCAGATGAAATACAACAACGGGATCACCAGCAGGGTCAGCGCGGTCGAGGCGAAGGTCCCGAAAATCAGCGATACCGCGAGGCCGCCGAACACCGGGTCGGTCACCATGATCGCAGAACCGAGGATGATCGCCAGCGCCGTCAGCAGGATGGGCCGGAAGCGGATCGCGCCGGCTTCGATCACCGCCTCCTTGACGCTGCAACCGCGCGCTTCGTGTTCGATGATGAAGTCGATCAGCAGCAGCGAATTCCTGACCACGATTCCGGCCAGGGCGATGACGCCGATCATCGAAGTCGCGGTGAACGCCTGCTGCATCAGCATGTGGCCGGGGAACACCCCGACCAGCGTCAGCGGGATGGCGCCCATCACGATCATGGGGATGACGAAGGATTTGTAGTAGCCGACCAGCACCAGATAGATCAGAACCAGCGCCACGATGAAGGCGCTGCCCAAGTCGCGGAAAACATCCAGCGTGAGCCGCATCTCGCCGCCCCACAGGATCTGATATTGGGTCAGATCGTTGGGCTGGGCATCGTTGAAGCCGAGGTTGGCGGTGGTAAAGCGCGCCCCCGCTATCGTTTGGCCGTCGAGCTTGTGGTCGAGCGCCAGCACGGCATAGACCGGGCTTGAACGCAACATTTCTGCGCCGACCATCACGACTTGATGCTGGTCCCGGTCGTAAATCGGCTTGGCTGCGGTAACCCGGCGCAGCGTGGCGACCGAGGACAGGGGCACCTGCTGCCCCATGGCGTTGACCACCGCCAGCGACAATATCTGTCCCGGCAACTGGCGCTCGGCGCGCGCCAGGCGAACCGTCAGGTCGATCGGCTCCCGGGCATCCTCGATGTGCAGCGAACCCATCGAAAAGCCGCTCACGTAGTCGTGCAGCAGCTTGGCGACTTGCGCCGGCGCGATCCCGGCCAGCGCCGCCTTTGCCGCATCCACGCGAATCTCGTAACTGTCGACCGCGGCGGTGACCGAATCGTCGGCATTGATGATGCCGTAGATTGTATTGAAATCCGCCCTCACGACCGCCGCCGCCGCGCGCAGCTTGTCGTAATCGGGGCCATACAGCTCGGCCAAGATCTGCGACTGCACCGGCGGTCCGGGCGGAGTTTCGTAGAGCTTGATCTGCGTTTCCGCGTACCGTTTGCGCAGCGGCAGCAAAGCCTCATCCAGCGCCGAAACGATCTCGTGCGAACTGGCCGACCGCGCATGCTTGTCGCGCAGATTGACGCGGATCTGGGCAAGGTTGCTGCCGCGCTTGAGAATGTCGCCGCGCACCAGCGCCGCGAAATCCGCCGTGGCAGTCACCCCGAGGAAAGTCTGGTAATCGACGACATGTTGCGTGCGCGCCAGCACGTCGCCCACTGCGCGCGCCACTTCATCGGTGCGCGCCAGCGCCGTTCCCGCCGGCGTGTCGATTTCGAGCAGGAAGGTGTTGGTGTTGTCGTTCGGCAGCATTTTCAGTTCCACGCCGAGGGGACTCAATGCACCGTTCATCCCGGCGGGACGCACGAACTGCCACAGCGGTTGCAGCATCGCCAATGCGAGCAGCACCAGCACGATCAGGAACAGCCAGTTGCGGCGTTTGCTCTGGTTGAGCAGGGGCGTGATCACGCTGACATAGGCGCGGTGCAGCACATCCTGCGGCTGCGCATCGCGTTCCTCCAGCGTCGGTGTTTGCGCCACATCGGCCAAAGCCTTGCCGCGCAGCATGCGGTAGGCCGCCCAGGGCACCACCATGTAGGCGATCAGCAGCGAGGCGACCATGGCAACCGGCACATTGAACGGGATGGGCTGCATGAAGGGGCCCATCATGCCGGTGACGAAGGCCATCGGGATGAAGGCCAGAATGACCGCGATCGTGGCCACGTTGGTGGGATTGCCGATTTCATTGGTGGCGCGGATCAGCGCTTCCTTGAAATTCGCGGCGCCCCCGTGGTGCAGATGGCGGTGGATGTTCTCCACCACCACGATGGCCGCATCCACCAGCAGGCCCAGCGACAGGATCAGGGCAAACAGCGTGATGCGGTTCATGGTCTGGCCGGCCACCAGGCCCACGGTCAGCACCACGAACAGGATCAGGGGCACGGTCAGGGTCACGATGGCCGCTTCGCGCCAGCCGAGGAAAAACAGCAGCACGACGACCACGGAAGCGATGGCGATACCCAGATGCTCCACCAACGTGTTCACGGCATCGTTGGCCTTGGCGCCGTCGTCGCGCGTCACCACCACGCTCACGCCTTGCGGCAGGGCTTCGCGTTTGAACGATTCCAGTTTGGCCAGCACGGCATTGGCCACCACCACGGCGTTGGTGCCGGCTTTTTTCGCTATCGCCAGGGTAACTGCCGGCGCCTCGCCCTTGAATGCGGGATGCGGCGCGGCGGGGCCGAAGGCGAAATGCGAAGACGCATCCACTTCGGCCGGCCCGTCCTCGATGCGCGCCACATCCTTGAGCAGCACCGGCCTGCCTCTGGGCGCGCCCAGCACGATGTCGCCGACATCCCTGGCATTGTTGAGGAAGCCGTTGAAGCGCAGCGGCGTGTTCCGGTTGGCATTGACCAGTTCACCTGCTGGCAGCGAGATGTTGGTGGCGCCCAGCATGCGGTCCACCTGGTCGAGCGCGAGTCCGGCAGCTGCCAGTTTTTGCGCGTCGATATGGATGCTGACCGCGCGCGGGCTGCCGCCGACGATCTCCGTAAAGGAAACGCCGGGAATGTTCCGCAACTGTTCCAACAAGTGCAGCGCCACATTCCGCAGTTCGAAATCGCTCTGCCCGGCAGAAGCGAGGGTCAGCGTCATGATCGGCACATCGTCGACATTGATCGGCTTGACCATGGGCTGCATCGCACCGGCCGGCATGCGGTCCATGTTCTGCATCAGCTGGTTGTACAACTTGACCAGGCTTTTCTCCTGATCCTGCCCGACATCAAACTGCACGGTCACCACGCCGTAATCGTTCACCGCATAGCCGAAGGTGTGTTTCACCCCGGACTGCGCGTTCATGATCGCTTCGAGCGGTTTGACGATGGTGTTCTCGACTTCGCCCGCAGTCGCGCCCGGCTTGGCGACAATGATGTTGGCGGCCGGCACCACGATCTGCGGATTGTATTCGCGCGGCGTCACCATGATCGCCACCAGGCCGACCAGGGTGATGGCCAGCATGATCATCGCGGTGATCTTCGATGTCAGAAACGCCCGCGCCAACTGTCCGGCGATGTTCATTGCTTCCTTGTGCTCACTCATTGGCGCCACCCGCCGGGCTGATCTGGTCGCCGCTGTCGATGCCACCCGTGTTGCTCACGATCACTTTTTCGCCGGGATTCAGCCCAGCTTCGATCTCGACCTCGCCCTCCAGCTCGCGCCCTTTCCTGACCATGCGGTAACGGGCGATTCCCGCTTCATCGAGCACAAACACGCCGGTGATCCCGGCGCGCTCCAGGACTGAGGTTGCGGGCACGCTGATTCCCTGGCGGCTGCCCACCGTGAAATGCACTTTGGCGAAAGCGCCGCTGCTCTCTCCGGCCAGCTCCGGCACAGCCAGCTTGACCAGATGGGTGTGCGCCATCGCATCGGCGGCAGCCACCATCCGCACGATCCTGGCCTGCATCAGCTTGCCACCCACTTCGACCGTGGCGCTTTCCCCGTTTTGCAGATGCGCATAAGTGTCGTTGCTGACTGCGGTCTGGACCAGCAGCCTGGCCGGGTCTTCAACCACCAGCACTGGCCGGCCCGGAGCCGCCAGATCGCCCTGGTTTGCCAGCTTTTGCGTCACTATCCCATCGATGGGGGAGCGCACATCCGCGTAGCGGAGTTGCGATTCTGCGGTGGCCAGTCCGGCGCGGGCCGCATTTGCCTGGCTCTGTGCGATGTTGTATTGCAGCTTGATTTTGTCGTACTGCATTTTTGGTATCGACTCGTCCCGATACAGATTGGAGAACCGTTCGTAGTCGGCTTGCGCATCGTGCAATGCCGCTTCTGCCTGGGCGACGCCGGCGCTGGCCTGTTCAACCTGTCCCTTGATGTCGGTCGGATCGATGCTGAACAGAAGACTGCCGGCCTTGACCGCATCGCCCTCGTGCACCCTGATCTCGCGGATGTAGCCCATCAGCCTCGAAGCCACCTGGACTTGATGCTCCGCCATGATCGATCCCGATGTCGTGTCAACGACAGGGATTTCCCGCAAACCGATCGTGACCGCCTGCGCGGCCACAGTCTTGTTCTGCACCGCTGTTTTCTCTTCAGCTGGCTGGCAACCCGCCAGCAAGGCCAGCAGTGTTGCCGTGGCGGTTATGCCAAATATTGCTCGCACTTTCATCTTCCTTCTCCTTAATTCGGCCGCTTCACAATTGTTCAAGGTCAAGTTTGCCCACGGCAAGGCGCAATGCCGCGCGCTGCATGATCAACTGGTAGCGCGCAGCCACCTGTTCGGCGCGCGCCTTGTCCAGTTGCGCCTGTGCCGCCAGCACTTCGACCATGGTCGTCACGCCGTTTTCATAGCGCTTCGCCACCAGCCGTTGCGCCTCCTCTGCCTGTGCCGCTCCCGCATTGCGCGCCTCGACCCTGACCTCAGCCTCCTGCGTGCCGCGCCAGGCATCGATCACCTGGAAGCGCAGTCCCTCTTCGGCCTGGCCGAGTCTGGCCTGCAATTCGGCACGCGACGCTTCGGCGCGCCCCACCGCGCCCCGCGTCGTTCCCATATCGAAAATCTGCCAGGAAAGCACGCCGGCCACGGTGTAGGAAGGCGTCATCTGCTGAAAGGTTGGCGCGTTCCAGTCCTCGCGCACGATCGCATTGAAATGCGGGTAATAATCCGCTCCCGCCACTTGCACCGCCGCTCCGGTGGCTTCGAGCTGGCTGCGTAGCGCCATGAGTCCCGGATGCTCGGCCAGGGCTTCCTGCTGCAAAACGGAGACATCGCCCAGCGGCAGCGTCGGCAGGTAGTCCGCGCCGATCTCCAGTTTTTCTTCCAGCGGCAACCCCAGCAGCAGATGCAATTGATCCATCGCGGCGGCCTCCGCGCGCTGCGCTTCCGCCAGCGCCACCGACACATTGGCCAGATTCACCTGCGCGAAGAGCAGATCGCTTCTGACCACCACGCCCTCATTCAGCAGATTCTGCGTGGTCTTGACATAAGCCTCGGCCGCAGCCTGCGCCTGCCGGGTCACGTTGACATAGGCGCGCGCCGCATGCAGTCCCTGATAGGCCTGGATGACGTGGAATACGACCTGTTGGCGCGCGGCCTGGCTTCCGGCCTGCGCTGCCCTGACGTAAGCCCGCGCCTGCTCGACGTAGCCGGAAATCAGGCCGCCGTTGTACAGCGGGATTTGCAGCTCGATGCGCGTGTTGTAGTTGCTCAGCGGTTGCGGGGAGTTGAGCACCGTGGGTGCGACCGTGCCGTCTCCGCTAAATTGGCTCAAGCCAAAATCGTTGAATGTGGCATTGCGTTGCGACAGTTTGAGGCCGAAGACATTCAGCGGGTCATTGGTGCGCGTGCCCGTCACGGAGGCAGTCAGATGCGGCCAGCGTTGCCCCTGTGCCTGGCTCAATGCCGCTTCCGCCTGCGCCAGCTGGGCCTGGCTCGCCATGATGTTCGGGTTCTGTTTGAGCGCCACGGTCACGCATTGCGGCAAGTCCGTACCCGCGGCAAAACCGGTCATGCCGGCCAGGAAAACCCCGAACAGTAGCCTGGAAGTGTTTTTCCAAAGGCATGAAACCCTGCATGCCAGCGCCTTCCGCCATGTCGTGCTTCGTATCATTGCTTGTACCCGATCATTCAAAGTATAAGAATATTAGCTTATTCTAATATGAATGGCAAGCGGTCAGCGCTGCCGGAGCGTTCGCTGAAATATCACCATCTGAATTCGCTGTGCGCCCGATTTGTGGCCAGATGAACCGGCCGCACATCCGCCTATCCGGTAACGCCTACCGCAGCAGCGTCCCTTCAAACCGAACAGAAGACATCGCGCATCAGACCGACCAGCTTGAGGGTCCTCGCATCCCCGATGCGGTAATAGACATGGTTGGCCTCTTTCTGCGCAACCAGAATGCCTTTGTCGCGCAGGATCGCCAGATGTTGTGAAATGTTGCTCTGTGAAGTCCCGACCTGCACGACGATATCCTGCACACTCAAGGCGCCGCCGGACAGCACGCACAGTATCTTCAGCCGCAGGGGGTGGGCGATCGCCTTCATGGAGGCGGCGGCAATGACGATATCTTCTTCTTTTTCAATTGGCTGTCTGACCATAGATTTATCTCCCGACACGCAGGCAAGACGCATACCTGACACAGAAATCGGCTAAAATCGCGTACCCGCTGCATCAGCAACGGCTGATATTCTGACAGCTAATTGAGAAAAACGGTATGCCCAACAACACCCCACACGCTGTAACTCCTGTCCTGCTGCTTATTCTGGATGGCTTCGGCTATCGCGAAGAATCCGACTTCAACGCGGTCGCCCAGGCGCGCAAGCCGAATTGGGACCGTCTGTGGAGCGGGCACCCGCATACGCTGATCAAAACCTCCGCGCTGGATGTAGGTCTCCCCTCAGGTCAAATGGGCAATTCCGAGGTCGGCCACCTCAATATCGGGGCCGGTCGCGTGGTCTATCAGGACCTGACCAAGATCGATCTTGGCATCGAGAACGGCAGTTTCTATGCCAATCCCATACTGTTACAGGCCGCACAGACCGCGCTTGCACAGGACTCGGTGCTGCACATCATGGGCTTGCTCTCACCCGGCGGTGTGCACAGCCACGAGGCGCATATTCACGCCCTGCTGGAACTGGCGGCCCGGACCGGGCTGAAAAAGATCATCCTGCACGCCTTCCTCGACGGGCGCGACACCCCGCCGCGCAGTGCGGCGGCATCGCTGCAGGCATTGCAGGATAAATGCATTCAACTGGGCGCGGGGCGCATCGCCACCCTCGTCGGGCGGTTTTTTGTGATGGACCGTGACAACCGCTGGGAGCGCGTACAGGTCGCCTATGACATGCTGACCCAGGGTCTTGCGCCCTTTGCCGCACCCGATGCGATGGCCGGTCTCGAAGCCGCCTATGCGCGCGGGGAAAACGACGAATTCGTGCAGGCCACACGAATCGGCGCTCCCGCCCCGATGCAGGATGGCGACGTGGTGGTGTTCATGAATTTCCGCGCCGACCGTGCGCGCGAGATCACGCGCGCCCTGACCGAGCAGGAGTTCGGCGGATTTGTGCGCAGCCGCTTCCCGCGTCTGGCCAACTTCACCACCTTGAGCAGCTATGGTGACGATTTCCACCTGCCCTGTGCCTACAGCGCCGACGCCATCCACAACGGTCTCGGCGAATACCTGTCGGGACTGGGTTTGAAGCAGCTGCGGATCGCCGAGACGGAGAAGTACGCACATGTCACCTACTTCATGAACGGCGGCAGGGAAGCGCCCTATCCCGGCGAAGACCGCATCCTCGTCCCGTCGCCCAAGGTCGCCACCTACGACCTGAAACCCGAGATGAGCGCGTTCGAGGTGACCGACAAACTCGAGGCCGCGATTCGCAGCGGCAAGTATCAGGCGATCCTGTGCAACTACGCCAACGGCGACATGGTGGGACATAGCGGCATCATGGAGGCAGCAGTGAAAGCGGTGGAATCACTCGACATCTGCATCGGACGAGTGGTCAGTGCGATGCTGGATTGCGGCGGCGAAGTGCTGATCACCGCCGACCACGGCAATGCGGAACAGATGATTGATCGCAGCACGAACCAGGCGCATACGGCACATACCCTGAACCAAGTGCCGTGCCTGTACGTCGGACGCAAGGCTGCCCTCGCCGCACCAGGCGCCGGAGCGTTGCAGGACGTGGCACCGACCCTGCTGGCAATGATGGGACTGCCGCAGCCGGCCGAAATGACCGGAAAGTCGCTGCTGCGCTTCGAATGAAGGGGATGAAGCGGGCTTTGCTGCTGGCCTTGTGCTGTCTTGCCGGCAATGCTTGCGCGGCCGACCAGGCCGATCTGGAAAAGCTGCGGCAACGCATCTCCGCCCTGCAGCGCGATTTCGACAAGGCTGCAGAATCGAAATCAGATGCCGCCGATGCCTTGCGCGATTCGGAAAGCGCGATCAGCAACAGTTCCCGCGCACTGGCCAAATTGACACAGCGCCAGCGCGAGGCCGAGCGGATGTTGCAACAACTGAAACAGCGCGCCGCGCTGACCCGCGTCGCATATCAGGAACAGCAGTCCCAGCTCGCGGATTTGCTCATGCAACAATACTTCAGCAGTACCGAAGCGGACTATCTCAAGCTGCTGCTCGGCAGCAACGACCCCAACCAGCTGGCGCGCAATCTCCACTATTTCGGCTACATAGCCCGCGCGCGGAGCAATGCATTGCACCGGCAGCAAGCAGCCTTGGTCGAGCTGCAGCAAGCGACGCGCAAGACCGAGGTCCAACAATCCGAGTTGAACGAATTGCGCGCAGCCGAACAGGTCGAACTGGCGCAATTGCAACATGAACAGCTCAAGCATCGGCAAACGCTGCGCAGGATTTCACAGCAACTCAAGCAACAGCGCCGTGAAATCGGGCGCCTGCAACGGAACGAAGCGCGCTTGGCTCGCCTGGTGCTGGAGTTGGCCGACTCGCTGCCCGCGCTGGGTGGCGAGTCCTTTCGGCATGGCAAGGGGCGCCTGCCGGCCCCGGTCGAGGGCAAGCTGACGAATCAGTTTGGCGCTCGCCGCCCGGATAGCACGCTGGCCTGGAGCGGCTGGTTCATTCGCGCCAGGGACAAGCAACCGGTGCAGGCGATTGCCCCCGGCCGTGTGGTGTACGCCGACTGGCTGCGCGGTTTCGGCAATCTGCTGATCGTCGATCACGGCCAGGGATATATGAGTTTGTACGGCAACAACCAGGCACTCTACAAGCAAGTGGGCGACACCCTGCAAACCGGCGAACTGATCGCCGCCGTCGGCAACAGCGGCGGCAACGAAGATTCCGGTTTATACTTTGAACTCCGCTACAAGGGACAACCGATCAACCCGAATAGCTGGATCAAACACCCTTGAGGAAAATCAACATGAAGCGTCGCGTCAAAGAATTAAGCCTGATCGTCCTCGGACTGGCGGCGGGCGTCATGCTCAGCCTGAATTTCTCCGCCGTCGCGGAGAAGGAAGTTGCGCTGCCCCTGCCGGTCGAGGAACTGCGGGCTTTCGCCGACGTGTTCGGCCGCATCAAGAGCGACTACGTCGAACCGGTCAGCGACAAGAAGCTGATCACCGAAGCGATCAACGGCATGTTGAGCGGGCTCGACCCGCATTCCGCCTATCTGGATGCGGAAGGCTTCAAGGAGCTTCAGGTCGGAACCCAGGGCGAATTTGGCGGACTGGGCATCGAAGTCGGGATGGAAGACGGGCTGGTCAAGGTCATTGCGCCGATCGAAGACACACCGGCATTCAAGGCCGGCATCCAGAGCGGGGACTTGATCATCAAGCTGGACGACACGCTGGTCAAAGGTTTGAGCCTGAATGATGCGGTCAAGCAGATGCGCGGCAAACCGGGCAGCAGCATTCTGCTCACCGTGGTGCGCAAGAATGCGCCACAACCGCTGCAAATCCGCGTCGTGCGAGCCGTCATCAAAGTGCAAAGCGTCAAATCGAAACTGGTCGAACCGGGTTACGCGTTCGTGCGCATCACGCAATTCCAGGAACACACCGGCGAAAATCTGGCCAGCGCACTGACCACATTGCGCAACCAGAACAAGACACCGCTGCAGGGACTGGTGCTGGATCTGCGCAATGATCCGGGCGGTCTGCTGACCGGAGCGGTCGGCGTCGCGGCGGCTTTCCTGCCGAGGGATGCGCTGGTGGTCTATACCGAGGGACGCACCGATGATGCCAAAATGCGCCTGCTGGCCAGCCCCGAGTATTATCTGCGCGGGAGCAAGAATGACTATCTGAAGGACCTGCCGGAGGAATTCACTCGCGTGCCGATGGTTGTGCTGGTGAACGGCGGCTCTGCTTCCGCCTCTGAAATCGTGGCCGGCGCCTTGCAGGATCACAAGCGCGCCGTCATCCTGGGAACCCAGACTTTCGGCAAAGGATCGGTGCAGACCATCCTTCCGCTGGGGAACAATACCGCGATCAAGCTCACCACCGCGCGTTATTACACGCCGAGCGGGCGTTCCATCCAGGCCAAGGGCATTGTGCCGGACATCGTCGCGGAAGATCCGGCCACGGCCGCGTTTGACAGTTCACTGCGTCTGCGCGAGGCCGATCTGGCCAAGCACCTGACCAACGGGCAATCCGAATCAGGGAGCACTGAAGGCAAGGCGCCGCAAAAGACCGCGCCCCAGGAAAAAAACAACACAGGCGAAAAACCAGAAGTGGCGGAGTACGGCGCCAAGAACGACTACCAGTTGAATCAGGCTTTGAATCTTCTGAAGGGGATGAGTATTTTGCGGGGGAATTGAGCGATGAATCCATTTGAACTGCACAAAGAGCGCATCCTGAAGTTCAGCTCGGCGGAACAGGCCGTTCAGGCTCGGCAATTGCTGGGTGGGCTGAATAATTTTTCGGTCGAGCCCTGCACGCAAACCAACTGGCTGCGTATCCGCTACAGCGTCGTGCATTATTCGCTGGAAGGTCTGCAGAAGGCACTGGCACAAGAAGGTTTCAGTTTCGAGACCAGCCTGGGCGACCGGATCAAACATGCGCTGTATCACTACTGCGAAGATGTGCAGTACCACAACCTGAAAACACCTGAACCGCGCACCAAGAACAACTCGCAGGAAGTTTTCATCAAGGCTTACGGGCAGCACTCGCATGGCGATCACGTCGATGCCGATGCCGGGTCCGGCGAAGTCAAACCTTAAGGAACCTCTGATCAAGTCGCGTCAAGCGCCGCATTGTCGGACCAACCGGGATAAGCGCTTCGACAGCAATCCGCTAGAGCAATTATTCAGCGGCTCCCCTGGACTGGCCTGCGTTCAGTCGGGCAATGCGATCTTGTTGTCGGTACTGAACTGGTAATCGCGGAAGATGTGCTCCGCGCTCAATTGCTGGTAGCTGCCGTCTGCAAGTTTGCGCGAGGTATCTTTCAAGCGATAGGTGTACTGGCCGCAGGTCCAGCATTTGAAGTTGCGCATGTGGGTGCACAGACAGGTCTTGTCAAATACCGCGATCTTCTTCTCGCCGGGGTGTGCGGCAACTTCGCGGTTGTAAGCGTCGATGTAGTCGCAGCGTCCGTTGGCATCCAGCAGGTAGCCGTAGGACTCGCAGCCGGGCCGGATGCCGGAACCGATGGACGGACTGCTCTTCAGCATGCGCATCGGGTAACCCGTGGGTGATGTGCCGTTCACTTCGATGTCGCTTTCGCTGGCCCTGAAATATTCCTGCTGCACGTCCGGCGGCAGGCCGCATTCCTTACTCACCGTGAAGCGTGTGGCCACCTGCACTGCAGCCGCACCTTCCTGCAGAAAAGCTGCCGCATCGCTGCCGGTGAAGATGCCGCCTGCCGGAATCACCGGTATCGCCAGTTTTTCGGAGCGCAGGTATGCGTGGATTTCATTGACGATGGTGCGCAGGTCGTATTGCGCCCAGTCCATGCCGAAACCGAGGTGCCCGCCCGCCAATGGCCCTTCCACCACGACATAGTCGGGCAACCGTCCGGTCTTGACGTTCTTGCGCAAAAACAACTGCAACGCGCGCAGTGAAGACACGATGATGCCGAGCTTGGCATCGCGAAAACGCGGGTGATCCTCCATCAGGGCGAACGAGCCCAGATGCAGACCGGCCGCCAGCGTGATGCCCTCGATTCCGGCGCTGAGCGCCCCGTGCAGGCGCAAGCGCAGGGTTTCGCGCGGGCCATTCATGGTGAGTTTTTCCATGATGTTGATGAACACCATGCCGCTGCCGCGTTTGCGTTCCATCGTTTTACTGACGTGCAGGCGGGTGGACTCGGCAATCTGGCCCAGGTCAAACTTGACCTGGCTTTTGTCCGAATTGTCGATGTTGAGTTTGTACTGTTGCAGCTTTTCCTTGACGAAGCCGGTGTCGTAACGGCGGTCGGCCACCGTGGGCAGCATCGCATCCGAAATGTGGCCGACGCCACCCAGACGCGCCGCTTCCAGCGCGAGATCGGCGGTGGAGATATCCACCCCCATGCCGCCGATCATGATCGGAACCAGTTCGTGCTTGCCCAGATGCAAGCGGAAATCGTCAACTTTTTTTGTCATCTATGCCCCAGAACTACAGGGTCTCCTCCGGAATGCCCGCGCTATCGATTGGCGGGCGCACTTGGCTAGGCCCTATATTACCTTAGAGTAGCGCGCATGCTCCTGCTTTGTGCGCAGATACTTGTCGAAGACCATGCATATATTGCGGATTAGCATGCGTCCCTTGGGGGTCACCGTGATCCATTGCGGCGAAAGTTCCAGCAAGCCCTCCCGTGCATAGTCTTCCAGCTCGGGCACTTCCGCCGCGAAGTACTGGTCGAAATCGATCAGGTAGGCAATGTTGAATGACTGCTTGGATATCTCGAAGTGGCACATCAGCGCCTGGATGATTGCGCGCCGCACCAGGTCGTCTGCATTCAGCTCAAGTCCGCGCATGATGGGCAGTTCGTTCCTGTCCAGCGCATCGTAATAATTTTCCAGGTCGCGGTAATTCTGGCTGTAGGTCGGCCCGACCTTGCCGATGGCACTGACGCCCAGCGCCACCAGGTCGCAGTCGGAATGGGTCGAATAGCCCTGGAAATTCCGGTGCAACCGGCCCTGCCGTTGGGCAACCGCGAGTTCGTCCTCGGGTTTGGCAAAATGGTCCATGCCGATATAGACATAACCGGCGCCGGTCAGTTTGTTCACGGCCATGTTGAGGATGTCCAGCTTGACCTGCGGCGCGGGCAAATCCTCTTCGTGGATCCGCCGCTGCGGCTTGAACACCGTCGGCATGTGGGCGTAATTGTAGATCGAGAGCCGGTCCGGATTGGTGGCGATCACCCGGTCCAGCGTGGTCCCGAAACCTTCCAGTGTCTGTTTCGGCAAGCCATAGATGAGGTCGATGCTGATCGACTTGAAACCATTGGCCCGCGCCGCGCGCATTACGCGCACCGTCTCCTCTTCGGTCTGGATGCGGTTCACTGCGCGCTGCACCGTGTCATCGAAATCCTGCACACCGAGACTGATGCGATTGAAACCCAGCTGTCCCAGCAGCGCGATGGTGGCATCGCTCACTTTGCGCGGATCGATCTCGATGGAATACTCGCCGTCCTCGACCAGCTTGAAATGTCGCCGAATGGCGGCCATCACTTCGCCCAGCTCGTCATCGCTCAAGAAGGTCGGGGTGCCCCCTCCGAAATGCAGCTGTTCCACCACCTGCTGTGGGCCCAGCAGCGCGGCCTGCATGGCCATCTCCTGGATGAGGTAGCGGATGTACTCTGCCGATTTGCTGCGATCCTTGGTAATAACCTTGTTGCAGGCACAGTAGAAACACAGGGTGTTGCAAAAAGGGATGTGGATGTAAAGCGACAACGGGCGACCCACCCCGCCGATCTCGCGCTTGGCCACCCAGCTCGCGTAGCTTTCCGCGTTGAAGGCCTCTACAAAGCGGTCTGCGGTCGGATAGGACGTATAGCGCGGCCCGTTCTTGTCCAGCCTGCGAATCAGTTCCAGATCGACTTCGATATGCTTGCTTGTTTCGTTCACACTGCTCTCCTTGATTCTGGCTTGTACTATGCCATTCTGCCGCCTGCGTGGTTTGATATATGTCAAAATAGGCTTCTGGAAACCACAATACCGATATGGCTTTGGGCGTAACCCGCGAATCGATACCGGCCGACTCCCGCACCCGAGTGGCATGTTCCAATTGTAATCTGCGCGAGCTCTGCTTGCCGGTGGATCTTACCGATGCAGAAATGCACCGGCTGGAATTGTTGAGCCATCGCAAACGCAGGTATGCGGGCGCCGACTATCTGTTTCGCAGCGGCGATCCCTTCAAATCCCTGTATGCCATCCGCAGCGGCTCGTTCAAGACCCGGATCTTGCATGATGATGGGCGCGAGCAAGTCACCGGTTTCGTGATGCGGGGCGAGATTATCGGCCTGGACGCTATCAGCAGCGACAGCCACACGTGCGAGGCGGTAGCGATGGAAGACAGCGAAGTCTGTGAACTGCCTTTTGCCAGACTGGAAACGTTGAGCCGGGAGATCCCCAGCCTGCAGCGCCACCTGCACAAGATCATGAGCCGCGAGATCGTGCGCGACCAGGGGATCATGCTGTTGCTGGGGTCGATGCGCGCGGAAGAGCGACTCGCCGCTTTCCTGCTCAACCTGTCGCAGCGCAATGCCTCCCACGGCATGTCGCCCAATTTGCTGACCCTGCGCATGTCGCGCCTGGAAATTGGCAGCTATCTCGGATTGAAGCTGGAGACCGTCAGTCGCGCCCTGTCCCACTTTCAGGATGACGGCCTGATCCGGGTCAAGTCGCGCGCCATCGAAATTCTGGCTTTGCCGCGCTTGCGCGCGCTGATGGGAAAAACCTGAACCATTCCATTCGCACGGCAGAATCGGTATCCTGCGCCCCGTCTTTCACACTCACCCGGAATTCCACAATGACACGTTCCTATAATGCCACGCAGGACGAGATCACCCGCGCCAAGTGGCCGCATGAGATTTTCCTGATCAATCTGGTGTTCAACCATATCCTGGTGTTCGCATCGACCTTTGGCGTGTTCAGCACTTTCCCGTGGATGGTCCTGATCGTGCCGCTCACGTCCTTTGCCATCACCGGCTATATTGCGATCAAGGCCAGACAGGTAGCGGCCGGCTCCGAGATCGCCTTCGTGAAAGCGCATTGGGCGCTCGCCAACAAGCGCAACCAGCATTTCATGTGGCTGTTGCTCATCACCTGCCTCATCATCGGCGGGGGATTGCTGTTATCCAAGGCCATGGGCTGGTCAAAAATCGCGACCATCGCCCTGCTGGGTGGCGTTGGCCTGCTGCCTTTCATGGTATCTCTGCTGGTCCTGATCGTGCTGGGCAACGATTCCATGTACCAGGCACGCCATAGCAAAATGCCGAAAGGCACGACTGTTCCCACCAACCAGGAATGAATGTAGAACATGACCAATGAAAGCAAGATTTACTGGGGCGTCGGCATCGTTTCCGTCGCCATCCTGCTGGGCGCCTTCCTCATCCCCGGCGACCGTCCCGGCCAAACCGATCTGCCTTGGCACATTGAGCATCCGACTCCCGATACGGTCAGCGTGTTCGGTCTGACCCTGGGCGCTTCGACGCCAGCCGAGGCGGAACAACATTTCAGGGAACAGGCCGTGCCCAGCCTGTTCAAATCCCCTGTCGGCACGTTGAGCGCCGAGGTGTTTTTCGAACAGGTCAATCTGGCCGGCCTGCGTTCCCGCGTGGTCGTGACAGTCGATCTTCCGGAACAGGAAATCCGCGGCATGTACGAGCGCGGTCTGCGCATTGCGGGAACGGGGAGCGGAAAGAAGATCACGCTCACGGCGGAGGATGTGGCGCGCCTGATGGGCACGCCGATCAGCAGTTTGACCTATCTGCCGGGGGTCAACGTGGAACAGGCTTTATTCCTCAAGCGCTTTGGCAAGCCGGTTCAGATCATCAGGGAAAACAAGAGCGGAACCTTGCACTGGCTTTACCCGCAAAACGGGCTCGACATCACTTTGAGCCTTTCCGAAAAACCGCTGTTGCAATATGTCTCGCCGCGCGAGTTTTCCCGGCTAGCCGGTCCCTTGCTGGAGAACGGCGAAGTCGTCATTCAGTAGTCTTGCCGGCCGCATCCGTTTTGGCAGGCGGATGCGGCATCATGTCTTCGTCGTCGTCCATCAGGATGCGCTGTCCGTTGCCTTCCATGTCCTCGTACTGGCCCTTCTTGACCGCAAAGATCAATACCACCACCATCAGGACGCCAAAAAACATCATGCCGGGAATCAAGCTGTAGATTACATCCATCTTTGCCTCACTTATTGAACAAGGTGCGGATCCGCGCCGCGTTGCCGATCACGATCAGCGAACTGATGGGCATGGTGATCGCAGCCACCAGCGGACTTACTTTGGCCATCATCGCCAGCGGCACCATGATAATGTTATAAACGAAAGAAAGGCCGATATTCTGCTTGATGGTACGCAGCGTGCGGCGCGACAGTTGCGTGGCCTGCAACACCTTGAGCAGTTCGTTGTGCATCAGCACGATATCCGCGCTTTCCACCGAAACATCGGTGCCCGAACCGAGCGCAATCCCGACATCGGCACGAATCAGCGCGGGTGCGTCATTCACGCCGTCCCCCACCATCGCCACCACCTCGCCCTGTCCTTGCAGCGAGCGGATAACCCTGTCCTTGTCCTGCGGTAGCACTTCGGCGATGACTTCCATTCCGCCCAGCTGCGCGGCAATCGATTGCGCGACCGGCAAGCGGTCGCCGCTGAGCAGGGTCATTCCGATGCCGGCAGCGCGCAGTGCATCAACCAGTTGCCGGGCATCAGCCCGCAAGCGGTCGGCGATGCCAAAGATGGCCACATGGCGCCGGTCGCATGCGACATACACGCAGCTGATTGCCTGCGCCTCCCATTCTTCGGCGCGCCGCTGCAAAGTCGGGTCCAGACCGACTCCGACCATGCGCAACCATTCTGCACTGCCCAGGCGCATCTCTTGGCCGGCTGCGGTGGCGGCAATCCCCAGCCCGGCGGTCGCCTCAAAATTCTCGACCGGGATCGTTCGATACGGTTGTTGTTGCTGCTCGGCATGGATCGTGATGGCGCGCGCGACGCCATGTTCGCTGAAGCGCTCCGCCGCTGCCGCGAGTTGCAGTATTTTTTGCGCGTCAACCTGTTCGGCAAAATCCATACCTGCCACGCTCATTTTGCCTTCAGTCAGCGTTCCGGTCTTGTCAAATACAAAGTGCGTCACCTTGGACAAAGTCTCCAGCACGAGCCCGTTCTTGACCAGAATACCGTGTCTGGCGCCGAGCCCCGATGCCACTGCGATGGACATCGGCGTCGCCATGCCCAGCGCACAGGGGCAGGTGATGATCAAAACCGATGTCGCCGCCATCAGTGCAATCTCGAAATTTTCGCGATTCCAGAATATGAAAGTGGCGCAGGCGCACAGCAAGGTAACCAGCACGAACCA
>JAVHSB010000284.1:0-6356 GCA_036171955.1 Sideroxydans sp. | reverse complement strand
AGTGCGATCGGCAGGTCCATGGTGAGATGTCCCGCGCGCAGGCCGCCCGCAGCGCCGCGATAGAAGGGATAGGCGGAATACAGCAGGGTCGGGGTCGCCAGCACCAGTCCCACCCAATGGAAGAAGGTGCGGAACTCATCCTGATTGGCCCCGCTGTACAACGCGATGGCGATCCACATCATGTTCATCGCGGCAAAGCCGGCAAAGAACAACCGAAACAGAAGGGCGCGGTTGAATTTCCTGATCGCCCCTTCCGCGCTTTCCGGATCGTATGGAACAGCCGAGTAGCCGATGCGGGCCAGCGCCTTGATCAGGTCCGACAGCTTGTTCCTGCTGTTATCCCAGCGCAGGTGCAGGCGTTTCCCGGCCAGATTGACCTCGGCAGATACGACACCCGGAGCGCGCTGCAAACCCCGTTCTATCAGCCAGACGCAGGCTGCGCAGTGGATGCCTTCCACCAGCAGGTGAATGTCCCGAATTTCGCCGGAGCAGGTGGTGAACTCTTGCTGCACCTCGTCGAAATCGTATATCTCGATGTCCTTCGGAAGTTCGGGCGGCGGAGCCAGCAGTACACCTTCCGGGGTACGCTGGTAGTAGCCTTGCAGGCCGGCCTCGTAGATTGCAGCGCAAACCGACTGGCAGCCGAAACAGCAGAAGTTGCGCGAATGCCCTTCCAGTTCCTGGTGAAAGTCGGCGTCCGCCGGAATCGGCAGGCCACAATGGAAACAACCGGATGAAGCTTCCTTGCTGCTATGCGCCATTGCTGCAATGCATCATTGGGCTGCCATCACCTTGAAGCGATCGGTACTGACGGAAAATTCGTCAGCGTTGCGACGCAGATGAATATGCAGCTCCCAATATCCTTTCAGGGGGAAATTGACATAGCCTTGGTAATCCCCTGCTGCGACTTCCTTGAATTCCGTCTCGAAATCCCGGCTTGCATCCGAGGCACGATAGGCTTCCACTTGCATCTCCCCGCTGACCGGGCGGCCTTCCTTGTCCGCCACGCTGATCCGGTACAGGGCCGGCTTGCCCTGTACAAGCTCCTTCGGCTTGCTGATGGTCGTTTGCCATGCCAGCGCTTGTTGCCGGCCCAATTCGCTCAACATCTGCATATTGGTTTTGCGTGCAGAAGTGCGATAGTCGCGCTCCACCAGTGCCGACTGGTTATGCGTTGCGAACCAGATGAAAGAGGCATTGACGCCCAGCACCAGCATAATCAGAACAAGCAATCCCAGCAGCCAGGGATTTCGCAGACCAGACTTTCGTTCTTGTGAAATCATTTCGACTCCTTACCTGTTAGGACCATAAAACTGACTGGTGTATTCAGTAAAGACTGCGGGATCATCCACATTCTCGAGCCTGAAACGGATCGGCACCACATCCTTGCTGAAATTCGCCGCAGGTGCCTTGACGAACACGGTAAAGGACGTGCCGCGACCGTGGTGAATCAGCGGCTGCCGCTCTGCATCCACGATGATCTGCCCTTTCACGGCTTCCTCTGCCGAGATTTTGACATTGAAGTCGTGGTCGGTCTTGTTCAGAACCTTGAAGTCGTACTTGTTCTGGACGGAACCGTCGCTCATCTGGACGAACAATGGCTGCCGTTCGTGCAGCACCTTGAGCGTCAGCGATCCCATGTGGGTCAGTCCCCAAACGATGCCGCCCAGCGCCAGCAGGATGATGCCGATATAAACCAGGGTGCGCGGATGCTGCCACATCTCTTTCTTCGGTTTTCCCGACAGTTCATCCAGCGAGGCATAACGAATCAAGCCGTGCGGCTTGCCGATCTTGTCCATCACCGAATCGCAGGCGTCTATGCACAAGCCGCAGGTGATGCACCCCAATTGCTGCCCGTTGCGGATATCCACTCCGGTCGGGCAGACTTGCACGCACTGGAAGCAGTCGATGCAGTCGCCTTGCAGGGCCACCACTTCGCCGCCCCGCCGGATCTTGCCGCGCGGTTCGCCGCGGTTGTAGTCGTATGTGGGCAGTATGGTTTGTGCATCCGACATCACTCCCTGGATTCGGGCGTAGGGACACAGCCAGAAGCAGACCTGCTCGCGCATGAATCCGGCCAGAATGTAAGTGCCCAGGAAGAACATGATGATGACAATCCAGCCCACCAGCGGCAATTGCAGATGGATCAGGTCATCCCAGTACTGATAGGCATCCACGAACCAGATGGAGAAGCTGATGCCAGTCAGCAAGGCAATCAGCATCCAGAGCAGGTGCTTCAATCCTTTTTTCTTCAGCTTGTCGAAAGTCCATGCCGCCTCATCCAGTTTGCGCCGTGCCGTGGGGTTGCCCTCGATCTTGTTTTCGATCCAGGTAAACCAGTCGGTCCATGCCGTCTGAAAACAGAAATAACCGCACCAGACACGCGACGCCACCGATGTGGCCGCGAACAAGGTCATCGCCGCCACCAGCAACACCAGCGAGAGCATCCAGATATCCTGCGGCAGCACAGTCACGCTAAAAAAATGGAACTGGCGATGCTCGATGTCGAACAAAATGGCCTGCTTGCCATTCCAGCGCAGATATGGCAATAGAAAGAACGGCAACCACAACGCCAGTTGTGCCCGATCCTTGAAGGTACGGAAAAAGCCGGGCATGCGCTTTGCGTGGATGGTCTGACCGCCAGTATTGACGGTCCAGGTTTCGAATTCGTGATAGAGCGTGGTGACTTCGCCCATCTCTTTTTTCTCGTTTTGCTGACTCATCCTGCTCCCCCCTGTTTGACTATGTGTTGAAGCGCATGCGCTCTATTTTGTAATTTTAACGCGTTGGGTTTTTTGCTTCAGTGATTTTAAGCACAAAAACAAAAAGGAGGAGAGCAACGCTCTCCTCCCCTCAAGCCGAAATCTTGGCTTATTTCTTGTCTTTGTCCTTGGTGGCGTTGCGGAATGCCATGAACAGCAACCACGCCCCTACCAAAAACGATCCCACGACGCTGATGATCACACCCCACAGCACCATATCATTGTTCAAACTGTGCATTTGCGTTCTCCTTACTCGATTGAAAGACACCGCGCGTGACATTTGTCACGCGCAGACAGCAAGAATCAATTCGCAGCTACAGCCTGGCCGCCACCGAACTTGTAAACATAAACAGCCAGTTTCTTGATCTCGGCATCGGAAAGTTTGCCCGCAGAACCAAATGTAGGCATCACCGCAACCCTCGCCTTGGGATTGCCGGAGTTGACGCCGTACTTGATCGTGCGCTTGATGCCTTCGACGGAGCTTTCAAAACGCCACACGCCGTCGGTCAAGTTGGCAGAACCCATGGCCTGCATGCCCTTGCCGTCTTCACCGTGGCAGGCTATGCAGCCTTTCTCGGCGAACAGCGGAGTAGAGGTCGGCTTGCCCGCAGCAACGGCATTGGCCAACGTGTCGATCTCGGCATCGGACAGCATGCCTTCGTGCGCGATCATCATGCCCTGACGTCCGCCCACGATCGTTTCGTGGATGGTATCGATGCTACCGCCATACAGCCAGTCGTCGTCGTTCAGGATGGGCGCAAACAGACCTTCCTTGTCGTGCGTTCCCACGCCGTTCGTGCCATGGCAAGCTGCGCAGTTATCGCCGAACAGCACCTTGCCGGAGCGGGTGACATATTCGGTCAAATCCGCATCGGCCAGAATGGCGGCCGGCGTCATGTCCTTCAGCTTGGCTTCGTATTTGCCGCGCACCTCGTCCACCATGCTCTTGTCGGCTTCCATCTCGGCGATTGCAGTCCAGCCGCCCACGCCTTTGAAGAAATTGCCGGTAGTCGAAAGCGGAACGGACGGATACCACAACCAATACACCACCACCCAGATCGCGCTGACAGTCAGGCCCAGCATCCACCACTTGGGCGGCTGATTGATGAAATCACCCAAGTCATCATCCCAAACGTGGCCGGTTGTCGGCACGTCACCTGCATTGTGTTTATCACTCATTATCTATCTCCCAATTTTAGGGTCATCGTCGTCCAGCGCCATGCGGCGCTGGGCCTCGAAATTTGCCTTGTTGGACGGCCGGAACACCATGACATAGGTGGCCACCATGCCGCACGCCGCAACCAGGACAAAAAACACGCCCAGCCAGTCGTTCGTGGTCATGGCCTGCACATCCATGCCAAAGTATTCCATCAGCTTAGTCACGGTAGTTCACGCCTTCTTCGAACTTGACATGATTGCCCAGCCCTTGCAGGTAGGTAATCAAGGCGTCCATGTCGGTCTTGCCTTCCAGTTCGGCCGTCGCGCCGGCGATATACTCGTCGGTATAGATGGTCTTCGGCACCGGATTGAACGGCATCATGGTCATGACTTTCAGCGTCTGCACGGTCCTTTCGACATTGACCGGCATGTTTTCCAGCCAGAAGAAGTTTGGCATGACGGATTCCGGCACCACGTCGCGCGGATATTTCAGGTGGCGGCGGTGCCATTCATCCGAATATTTGCCTGCCACACGGGCCAGATCGGGACCGGTACGCTTGGAACCCCACTGGTAGGTATGGTCATACATCGATTCTTCTGCGATGGAGTAGTGCCCATAGCGGTCCTTCTCGTCGCGGAACGGACGGATCATCTGCGAATGGCACAGGAAGCAGCCTTCGCGGATGAACACTGCGCGTCCGGCTGTTTCCAGCGCGGTGTAGGGACGCACGCCATCACCCGGTTGCCAGTCCGCCAGCGTCTTGTGTGCCGACGTGGCGGGGTTCCAGATGATCTTGTCCATCGGGATGACGTTGCCTTGCAGATCCTTGTGCTGCGTGTTGTTGCAGGTGGGATCGTTCTGGCACATCGCCGTGTTCGGCAGATAGAACAGCGGCACGATTTCGACGATGCCGCCGATCGCCACGGCGATCGCGGTCAGCACGAACATCAGCAGAGTGCTGCGTTCGGTCTTGTCCTGCAGCTTGGTCGAATAGAGTTTGTCGTGATGATCTGACATGTTTTTCACTCCCCTTATGCATTTGCCGCAACGGCATTCGTGCCGCGCAACGCGCTGGCGGAACGAACGGTCATCACGACGTTGTAGAGACAAATCCAGGCGCCCAGATTGAAGATCGCGCCGCCGATGGCACGCATCGCGTAATACGGATGCATGGCGGAAACGGATTCAACAAAGGTATAGGTCAGAGTGCCGTACTCGTCATAGTCGCGCCACATCAGACCCTGCATGATGCCGGAAACCCACATCGCCACGACATACACCACGGTGCCGATGGTGGCCAGCCAGAAGTGGACGTTCACCAGACTTTCGGAGTACATCTTCTCGACGCCCCACAGCTTCTTGATCATGTGGTACATGGCACCGAAGGAAACCATCGCCATCCAGCCCAGAGCGCCGGAGTGCACGTGGCCCACGGTCCAGTCGGTATAGTGCGACAGGGCATTCACGGTCTTGATCGACATGACCGGGCCTTCGAAGGTGGACATCGCGTAGAAAGCGAGCGAAACCACAAGGAAGCGCAACACGTAGTCGGTGCGAAGTTTGTCCCAAGCACCGGACAAGGTCATCATGCCGTTCATCGCACCGCCCCAGGACGGGATGATCATCGCCAGCGAGATGGCCGCGCCAAGAGAGCCGGTCCAGTCAGGCAAGGCGGTGTATTGCAGGTGGTGCGCACCGAGCCAGACATAACCGAATGTCAGCGCCCAGAAGTGCAGCACGGACAGGCGATAGGAGAACACCGGACGCTGCGCCTGCTTCGGCACGAAGTAGTACATGATGCCGAGGAAGCCTGCGGTCAGGTAGAAGCCCACCGCATTGTGACCCCACCACCATTGCACCATCGCATCCTGCACGCCGGAGAAGATGGAGTAGGAAGTCGCCCAGTCCACCGGGATTGCCAGGCTGTTAACCACGTGCAGATAGGTGATCATGATGATCATGCCCATGGTGAACCAGTTCGACACATAGATGTGGGAAGTCTTGCGGATGCCGATGGTCATGATGTAGTTGAAGCCATACGACAGCCAGATGACTGCGATCATGATATCCGTCCACCACGGCAGCTCGGCATATTCCTTGCCCTGCGACAAGCCCAGCGGCAATGTAATCACGGCTGCAACGATGATCGCCTGCCAGCCCCAGAAGTGGAACCAGGCCAGCTTGTTGCTCCACAGCTTGGTCGCGCCGGTGCGCTGCACGATGTAATAGCCGGTGGCAAACAGCACGCAACCGCCAAATGCGAAGATCACCGCATTGGTATGCAGCGGACGCAAGCGGCCGAAGGTGATTTCGGCGATGTCAAAGTTCAAGAACGGCCACGCCAATTCCGATGCCACATACACACCGATCAGCGTACCTACCACTGCATAGATGGCGGCGGCGATGGTGAACCAGCGCACAACCTCCATATCGTA
>JAVHSB010000283.1:0-1619 GCA_036171955.1 Sideroxydans sp. | reverse complement strand
CGTGTCGATGAACTGTGGCGACTTCAGATGATAGGGCGCGATATTGACGCTGACCTCGAGGTTGAGTCCCCCGGCCTGCCACCGGCGCAACTGTGCGCAGGCGCTGGCGATGACCCAGTTTCCGAGTTCGATCTCGAGCTCGGTGTTTTCGATGGCGCGCAGGAAGTCGCCCGGCAGCAGCAGTCCGCGGCGCGGATGATGCCAGCGGATCAGCGCTTCGGCGCCGACCATGTGCCGCGTCGCAAGCTCGACCTTGGGCTGGTAATACAGTTCGAATTCGCCGTGTTCCAGACCATGCCTGATCTCCTGCAGGATTCCGTGGTGGACTCGCGCACGCTGATCGTTCGCAGCATCGAACAGGTGATAACGGTTCTTGCCGGATTGCTTGGCGACATACATCGCCTGATCGGCGTGACGCAGCAGGATGTCCGCCTCCTGGTCATCTTCCGGATAGAGCGAGACGCCGATGCTGGCGCTGATCTGTATGGTTTTTCCCTCTAGCAGGATGGGCTGACCGATCGCCTCCAGCAGCCGGTGCAGACTGCCCACGCATTCTTCCAGCACCTGCAGACCGACCAGCAACACCACGAATTCGTCACCGCCGAGGCGCGCGACCGAGTCGTCCGCCCTGATGCAGGCGCGGATGCGGCGGGTCACTTCCACCAGCACCTGGTCACCGACTTCGTGGCCGTAGCGGTCATTGACCGGCTTGAACCCGTCCAGATCGAGGTAACACACCGCCATCAGTCCGTGTTCGCGCCGGGTGCGCGCCAGCGCCTGCGCCATGCGGTCGGCCAGCAGCACGCGGTTGGGCACCCCGGTCAGCGCGTCAAAATGGGCGATGTGTTCCAGTTGCCGTTCCTGCTCCTTGCTGCGGCTGATATCGACATGCGTCCCCATCATGCGCAATGGCCGACCGTCGGCATCGCGCTGGGTCACCGCTCCGCGGCACAGTATCCATTTGTAGCTGCCATCCTTGCAGCGCATGTGTTTTTCCGCCCGGTACGGCAGGTTGTTGGAGGTTTCCAGATACTCGGCAAGCTGGCGCTCGACGCACTCGCGGTCGTCCGGATGCAGCAGCGCCTGCTGTTGCAGCATGCTGCCACCGATCTCATCCTCGCCATAGCCCAGCATCGCGGCATAGCTTTGCGAAGCGACGAAGATATCCGGCTGGACCTCCCAATCCCAGACCGCATCGCCCACGCCTTCGAGCGCCACGCGCCAGCGCGCATCGAGCGCGCGTTGCAATACATGTTCTCGTTCGCGCTCCAACTGCTCTACCCGCACCTGTTCGAAGCCAAGCAGCACCGAATACAGTAAGATCAGGGCCACACTTTCGGAGAAAATCTCGAACACTGAATAGCGCACGTCGCACCAGGGCATGGCATATCCCGCCCACAAGACTGCCAGCATCGCCAGCAGCCAGAAGATGCCCTGCCGTTTCCCCTTCAGGAAAAAAACGCTGGCGATGAAGGGGAAGTACCAGACGATACGGGCGGAATTGTCATGCAGCAACAGATAGACCGTAGCCAGTGTCAGGAATATCGAGGCTATGGCCAGATCTGCGATTTGTCCAATCGCGTGCGGCCGGTGCTTGAGCAGCAACAGACAGCTCACGC
>JAVHSB010000282.1:0-8055 GCA_036171955.1 Sideroxydans sp. | reverse complement strand
TGGCGGAAGCGGTGAGATTCGAACTCACGAACGACTCACATCGTTGCCGGTTTTCAAGACCGGTGCCTTCAACCGCTCGGCCACGCTTCCAATCGCCTTGCGCCCCCTGTAGCAGGGCAGCAGCACGGCCACGCTGTCGGCGGAAGGCAAACAGTACAGCCCCCGCAAACAATGGCGCGCATGATACCCGAAAGCTGGGCATTTCCCAATTCACGCGACATCCGCACCCACTCCGGCGACCCATTCTGATCCGGATTTCCCTTCAACCCAAACGAGTCTGGTCACTGGTGCATATCACGGACTCTGCCCAGTCGGTATAAGGATCAGCCTGAATGGCCAGGCAAGAAATCAGCGCTGCAACCGGGCCTGGATGCGGGCGGCCAGCCGGTCCAGCGGAACGACTTCATCTACAGCACCCAGTTCGATCGCCGCCCGCGGCATGCCGAACACCACGCTGCTTTGCTCGTCCTGCGCGAAGTTATAGGCGCCAGCACGCTTCATCTCCAGCATCGCAAGGGCGCCATCCTTGCCCATCCCGGTCAGCATCACCCCGATGGCCTGCGCGCCCAGAACCGTGGCAGCCGACTTGAACAGCACCTCCACCGACGGACGATGCCGGTTCACCGGCGGCGCATCGCTCAGATTGATGCGGTACCCCGCACCGTGCGAAATTATTTCGATGTGCGAGTGCCCGGGTGAGAGATAGACATGCCCGTTCAGGATCTCTTCCTGCGACTCGCCCACTTTGACCCGCAGGGCACATGCACTGTCCAGCCGGTCCGCGAAGGAAGGCACGAACATCGCCGGCATGTGTTGCGCGATCAGGATGGGGGGTGAATCCGGCGGCATCATGCCGAGGAATACGCGCAGGGCTTCGGTGCCGCCGGTGGATGAGCCAACGACGATGATGCGGGAATGGTGTGCGCGGAGCGGCTTCGCAATCGAGCCCATTCAGTGCTTTCCCGGTGCTGTCGGAGATAAATTCGTTCCGCCCTCGACGGTCGGTGTCACGGCTGCACGCACGGATGTTAGGTGCACGGGGCGCTTTTCAGGAGCTCGCCACACGTTCATACACCGTCTGTCCGCGCAGCCTGAAATATTTGGCCGCATGATAAAAACTCTCCGAATGTCCGGCAAACAGCAAACCATCGCTGCGCAGCAGCGGTGCGAATTTCTGCAGGATGGAAAGCTGCGTTTCCTTGTCGAAGTAGATCATCACATTGCGGCAGAAGATCGCATCCAACTCTCCGCCGACCGGATAGTGCGCATCCAGCAGATTGATGCGCTTGAATTCGATCATGCGCTGCAGCTCCGGCCGCACCAGAAAATAACCGGCGTCCGCCGGCGTGAAAAAACACTCCATGCGCTGCAGGGAAAGTTTGGAAACCGCATCGGCTTTGTAGCGTCCCGCGCGCGCCGTCGCCAGTACGTGACTATCCAGATCGGAGGCGACGATGCTGACGGCATGATCGAATCCGCCAAACGTCTCCGCCACAGTGATCGCCATCGAATAGGCTTCCTCGCCGGTGGAACAGGCGGAACACCACAGACGGACAGGCCGCTCCCTGCCCACTATGCGCAGGTGATCGGCCAGCAGGGTGAAGTGGTGCGCTTCGCGGAAAAATGAAGTCAGATTGGTGGTGAGCGAATTGGTGAAGGCCTCCCATTCCGCTTCGTTTCCATTTTGCAGCAACGCCAGATAATCGGCGAAGGTGTGCAAACCCGTTGCGCGCAGTCGCCGCGCCAGACGACTATAGACGAGCTCTTGTTTGCAATCGGACAGGGCGATCCCGGCATGATTGCGAATCAAGCTGCGGATGCACTGGAAATCGTGGTCCGTGAATACGAATTCGCGTGTGTGGGGCATGGGTATAAACCGTCCTGGAAAAACACTTCTCACGCGGAGACGCGGAGGTCGCGGAGAAAAGCAGCAACACCATCATCTAGTAATTGAATTTCGCCGCGACCTCTGCGTGAAAATAAATCAAGGTCAATCCCCTTACCCCGGGGTATGGCATAACAGATCGTTATCCGCCTCGCCCGCCACCGCGATGCGTTCAAGCGCCGCCAGCACCGCCATGCTGTCCGCCTCCATTTTGGCGACTAGCTCCATGCCGCGCAGGGGATCACCGGCGTGGAATGCTGCGACGGCATCCTTGCCGTTCTGGTGGAAGCTCTGGTGTGGATTCGCCACTGCCTGATAACCATCCAGCCGGGAGAAACAATCCTTGCCTTCGCCTTCGAAATACCATTTCCCCAAGCGGCAGCCGGTGTGCGAGGCAAAGCTGTCCGCCGTACGGTCGGATATCTTCATGAACACTTTGTAGATCTCGAATTTGTAAAGGACGTGGTCAATCTTGGCGACTTCGGCGAAGCTGCGCAACGCCGATGCCGAGATGGTTCCTTCCATGGTATGCGACAGATCGAGCAGGTGTTTCATATTGTCCATCACGCCGCTAACATCCGCGCTGAACGCCCTCGATTTTTCCGCCCACGCTTCCATTTGCGTTTTTGCGGTATTCGTCTCGCTCTGAATGGCCCCGACGATGACAGAGATTTCGCTCGTCGCTTTGGCCGTACGTTCAGCCAATTTCCGCACTTCATCGGCCACGACGGCAAAGCCGCGCCCCTGCTCGCCTGCGCGCGCCGCTTCGATAGCCGCATTCAACGCCAGCAGATTGGTCTGATCGGCGATCTCCTTGATCAGTTGCACGATGCTGCCGATCTGTGCCGCGCGCTCGGTCAGTCCCTGCACGTTCTTCGAAGTCTGCAGAGTGTCGCCAGACAGCGCTTCCAGACTGCCCGAGATGTTCATCACCGCCTCGCGGTTCTGCACCGAAACATTCGCCGCTTCGATCGCGTGCTTTTTTTCTTCGCGCATGGCGTTGGCCGAGGACACCTGCGACTGTTGTAGCGCCGCAAATGATTCTCCGAAGCCCTGCATGTTGCTGTAGATCCTGTCCGCGACCTGGCATGCGGTGGTGGCTGCCGTGGCCTCCGCGCGCAATGCGTCCTTATCCGCTTCCAGCCGCGCAAGCTGCGCGCGCAATGATGCGATCTCGCTTTCCTTCTCCGCCAGACGCCGAACTGCAACTTGATGTTCTTGCCTTATTTTTCCGCAAAACATGATTCCTCCTGTGTTTGAATGGACGCAGAGGCCGGGAATCAGGATTGAGTAAAAACGGAGCGGCGCTCTTCAATCCTCAATCCCGGTTCCTGATCCATCGTTCCTGTTTTTTTATACCTTGAACACTTCCACCGCATTGCGCACTTCGCGTGCCTTGCCTTCCAGATTGTTCGCCAGATCAAGCAATTGCCGGGCAGAGATTGAATTCTTTTCCGACATCTGCGAGATCTTCTCCGTGCTCTTCGCCAGTTCGTTGGCCGCCGAATTCTGTTCCTGCAATGCGGCAGCGATCTCGTCGATCACCCCCGCCACTTCATTGAAGCTTTGCTGGATATGCTTGATGGAGGCCTGCGCCGTCTCCGCATCGCCTACGCCCTGTTGCGTCGTCTTTACAACCTTGTCCATGCCGCTCAAGGCATGGCCGGCGACATCGCCGATCTTGCCCGACATCTGATTGATCTCGCTGGTGGCGCCCGCTGTGCGCTCTGCCAGCTTGCGCACCTCGTCGGCGACCACCGCAAAACCCCGCCCCTGCTCTCCCGCGCGCGCCGCTTCGATGGCCGCATTCAATGCCAGCAGGTTGGTCTGGTCGGCGATCTCCTTGATGACTTTCACTACATCGCTGATGCGCGAGGCATCCTCGCCCAACCGCGAAACCTCGTCCGAGGCAGCCTGAATGTCGCGTGCGGAAGAGAGCAGGCCGCCAACGGTCTTGTTCACCACCTGCGCGCCCTGCTCGGCATTGCTACGCGAACTGGTGGCGATGCGCTTGGCGCCATCGCCCTGGTCGCTGATATGGGTGGACGAGACACTCAATTCCTCGATCGCGGCCGCCATACTGCTCACCGCATCCGTTTCGTGGTTGACGTTCTCCGCGATCAGGTTGGCGGATGCGGCCAGCGCATGCGCCATTTCGCCCACCTGCACCGACTGGCTTTTCACGGACCCGATCATTTCGCGCAGCTTGCCCTGCATATCGTAGGCATTGGCCAACAGGCTGCCGGGCTCGGGTCGCGCGCTTGGCTGCTGTGAGAAATCTCCGCCGGCCATGGTATTAACTACGTGCGCGACCTCCCTCGGATCGCCGCCCAATTGCCGCATCACCTGGCGGATGATCAGGGTGGCGCCGATCAGGATCACCGAAATCGAAAATATCGCCCAGCCAAAGACCATAAGTCGTTTGCCGGCATACCCCGCTTCTGCCAGAGCGATTTTCTCTTCCGCCTTTTGATCGACGAAAACGACAAAGCCATCGCGTAATTTTTCGATATGCGCACTGAAATCGCGGTCGATGCCCTTCACTGCGGCATCCGAACTGGCTGCATCGCGGTGGATGTCGATCTGCGCCAGATACTTTTCCGTGACCGTATCATGTTCCCGCCTGATGCTATCCAGCATCGTCGCAAACTCGGCAAACTCTTCCTCGTGCCCCAGCGCCAGTCCGTTTAATCCTGTGCGCGCGGACTGCCAATCCCGGCCGAACTGTTCCTGTAATCGCATGAACTCGTTCCGGTATTTTTTCCGCGCATCCTCGTTGTGCCCGCGTAGCCAGACATCCTTGGCGATCTTGACTTCCTTGAGGAAGTGAATGTCCATGAAATCGATATTCTTCATCACCTGGATATCGGTCTCCAACCGGCTGGTGCTGGCATTGTTGTCATCCACCACCATGCGCAACACCAGCAAGCCGAAGATCAGCATCAGCAGGTACATGCTGAACGAAACCGATTCCAGTGCAATGAATTTCTGCTTCAGGCTGAGATTTGCAAACATGGCTTTTCCTTGTTATGCGTTGCCGCGTATGTCGCTCAACAATTCCTTGATATCCAGGATCAGCACGATGTCGCCTTCGCTGGACATGGTGACGCCGGCCACGCCTTTGGGGCGGAAGGTGTCGAGCGACTTGATCACCACATCCTCGTGCCCGACAAAACCGTCGGCGGTGAGGATGAAGCTGTTGTTGCCGAATTGCATCAGCACGCCCACTTCGGATTTTTCGCTACCGCCCCAGCCGATGAGCTGGGTCAGCGGCAACACCGGCAATACTTCGCCGCGCACCACCATGGTCGCCTTGCCCGAGACCTGCTGCAGCGCATCGGGTGTCACCGGCAATATCTCGCGCACCATCGACAGCGGCACGGCAAACGACTGGTCGCCCAGGCGCAGCACCAGCACCGGCAGGATAGCCAGCGTCAGCGGCAGCGAGATGGAGATGGTCGAACCCTTGCCGACCTCGGAATGGATCTGGATGCTGCCGTTCAATTTCTGGATGTTGGTCTTCACCACATCCATGCCGACCCCGCGCCCGGACACGGCGGATATCTCCTCCTTGGTGGAGAAGCCCGGCAGGAAAATCAGTTCAAGACACTGGTTCTCATCCAGCGTATTGGCGATCTCGCTGGTGATTAGTCCCTTTTCAATCGCCTTGTTGCGTATTGTTTCCGGGCGCATGCCCTTGCCGTCATCGGCGATGACGATCAGGATGTGATCACCCTCCTGCCGCGCCGAAAGCTCGACCTGGCTTTTCTCGGGTTTGCCGGCGGCGCGCCGCTCTTCCACGGTCTCCACGCCGTGATCGACGGCATTGCGCACCAGGTGCACCAGTGGATCGTTCAGATCCTCGATCATGGTCTTGTCCATCTCGGTCTCTTCGCCGCGCAAAACGAGCTCGACATCCTTGCCCAGCGAGCGAGCCAGATCGCGCGCCAGCCGGGGGTATTTCTTGAAAAGCCGCCCGATGGGCTGCATGCGCGTCTTCATCACGGCGTTCTGCAGGTTCACCACCAGCATGTCCAACTGCGTTACCGACAGATCCAGTTCGCGCAGGATGTCGGCATCGTTGTGTCCCTGCAGCAGGTCAGAGCGCAAATGGGTCAGCCGGTTCTTGGTCAGGCCGATCTCGCCGGACAGGTTGAGCACCTGATCCAGCCGCTCGGTATCCACGCGGATGGTGGTCTCCTTGGCCTCCACTGCGGGCACGTCGCCCGCCCGGCGTCCCACGGTCGCACCGGGCACATCGGATGCACGGCGGCCAAAGGCCTTTTTGGTGGATTCCTCCTCATCGACCGCGTGCTTGATCTCTTCCGGATCGCGCTTCGCCCCGACGGTCTGCACGATGTCGGTGCCGGTCAATGCCTTGTAGAGCGCGTCCCAGTCCACATCCCCCATGTTCACGGCGGGACTTGCCGCTTCGGGCGGCATTGCCGCAGCGGAATTTGTCGGCACGGGGCTGTCCGCTCCTGCTGGCGTGGCGGCATTTACCTTGCTCACAGCGACCGGCGTCTTGCCATCCAGCGCATTTTTCAGGGCATCGATGATTGCCGCTGGCGCCGCCGCCGGTTGTTGGCTCTGTTGCAGTGCGGCGAACATCTGGCGCACCTCCGCAGTCGCGGCAAAGATCACGTCCATCAACTCCGCGCTCAACGCGAGCTCATTGTTGCGCAGCTTGTCAAACAGATTCTCGGTCAGGTGGCATAGCGTGACCAGCTCGTTGGCGTTGAGAAATCCCGCACCGCCTTTGATGGTATGGAAGCCGCGAAATATCTCGTTCAGCAAGCCGCTGTCGTTCGGGTTCTTTTCCAGATCCATCAGCTTGCTGTCCACTTCGGACAGCATGTCGCCGGCCTCCATCAGAAAGTCGCTCAACAGGTCTTCCATTCCGGCAAAATCATTCATGATTCATACTCCCTGTGGGTCGGGCTTCAGCCCGACGTTTCGTGTCGGGTTGAAACCCGACCTGCAAAATTTCGCCGTCTCTTGCTGGTCAGAACTTAATCCGACAAGTCGGGTTGAAACCCGACCCACCTAAAAACCAAGGCTCTCCAGCAGGTCGTCCACCTGATCCTGGCTGGTCACGACATCGCTGCGCCCGCTCGCATTGATCACCGGGCCGTTCAGCAAACCCGAGTTCTCCGCACGCACCGCGGGCGATGCGTTCTCCAGCAGCAATTCGACCAGTTGCTTTTCCATTTCCTGCGTGAGCTGGATGATCTTCTTGATCACCTGGCCGGTGAGGTCCTGAAAATCCTGCGCCAGCATGATCTCCATCAGATAGGCATTGGCCGCCTTGGTCTGCTTCGGCGTTTCGTGCAGATGGGCATGCGTCTGCGTGACCAGGTCCTTGAACTGCTGCACATCCAGTTTCTTCTGGAACAGCAGATCCCATTGCGACGCCAGCCGCTGCGCCTCATCCCCCATCTTGTCAACCAGCGGCTGGGCCGCCTCGGTCGCATTCAGCACGCGCTCCGCCGCCTGCTGCGTCAGGGTCGCCACATAATTGAGACGGTCGCGCGCATCCGGGATCGTGGCGGCAGCCTTCTCGATCTCCTTGTGCAAACCGAGTTCGCGCAGGGTGTCGTGCAGCTTGCGCGCCATCTGTCCAACCTGGTTGATGACCTTCGCCGGTTCCGCATCGGCGTTCAACTGGATCACCTGGGCGGATGAGGCCGGGACTCCCTCATCCTGGTTGGCCGCGATGATGCTGTCGAACAGCGCTTCGAGATCGTCAGAATCCTGATTTGCCGGGTTTGCCATGATTCACCTCACTTGTTCAAATGCGGGTTTGCCGCAAATATCTTCTTCAGTTTTTCATCCAGCGTGGCGGCGGTGAACGGCTTGACCACATAACCGGACGCTCCCGCCTGCGCGGCCTCGATGATGTTTTCCTTTTTCGCCTCTGCAGTCACCATCAATACGGGCAGATGCTTGAGGCTCGCATCGGCGCGGATCGCGCGCAGCAGCTCGATGCCGGTCATGTTCGGCATGTTCCAGTCCGACACGACAAAATCGAACGGGTCGCTGTGCAGCATTTTCAAAGCTACCGCCCCATCCTCGGCTTCCTGCACATTGGTGAAACCCAGCTCCTTGAGCAGATTGCGCACGATGCGTCGCATCGTGGAAAAGTCATCCACCACCAGAATCTTCGTATT
>JAVHSB010000281.1:0-1624 GCA_036171955.1 Sideroxydans sp. | reverse complement strand
AAGAAAGTTCCCGCTTCCACATGCCGGTTCCAGAAAGCGGGAGTCGATGCGCTCGGTCTCAGCCTTCACAAGGTCGAGCATGGCATCGACCATCCACGCGGGAGTGAATACCTCTCCGTGGTCGGCGACACGCTTTCGAGATTTGATCAGACTCATAGGGAAAAGACTTCCGGCTACAACTGTCACTATTGCCGCATTGTACCTAAATCCTTCTTTGATCCGTCCGTTGAATTCCGAAACCGAACCGCAGCATATTTCAAGATAAGGTGATGGCGGCAATTGGCCTATAGGAGAAATTGTCTGCTACTTTCCTGAACTTCCGCTCAGGCCGAATAGCAGCACTTCAAATCAAACAGTTCACATCCACTCGAATCCCACCAGTTCGAAATCCTCGCCCTCGGCCAGCAACGTCGTGAGTTTGATGTCGCGGCTTTTTTCGCCCAGCATGACCTGGTAAACGCTGTCCACCACGAATTTGCCTGACTCCATGAGCAGGGTTGCATGGACGTAGGCGTTGTGTTCGTCCGGCAGCAGGATGGCCGGCAGATAGTCGTAGGAGAAGGAGCCGGAACTGCTCGCCCAGTTGGATACCCGCTCCTTGCCTTTGCCCAGCACGCGCAACCATACCGATGCCGGTTTCTTCGCCAGCAACTCGATGCCGACATGGACCCTGCCTGCTTCGTCGGTGTGCAGGCGCCGAATCATGGCGACCCACCATTCTTGTCCGTTCTGCGGTTTGAGCGCGCACAGGTCGCCGATCTTGACCCATGCGCCCTGGCTGCCCGCAAGAATCGCGCCGAGGCCGGCAGCGCTCATGTCGGAGATGTTCCATGTTTCGGTGGTGTAGCCGACATCCTCGGTGGCGACGAGGCCGATCTTGTTCTGTTTTTGGGCGGCATCCGCATCCTGTTCCGCAGCCTGCCCCGCATCGATGTGCGTCACCAGTTGGCCGATGACGCGGAAGCCGTGCGTTACTTCGATGCTGGCGGCAATGGTTCTGCGTTCCATGTGCCGTTGCGGCGGCTTGGCTGCCCAATAGGTCGTCAGGTGTTTGAGTACGGTGAGCTTGCCGCCCGGGGTGAATTCGCTGCCGAAACGACGCTCCTGCCAGATCGGGTCGTTCTCGTTCTGTTCGACGATTTTTTTGAGCGCGGGCAATGCCCGTGCCGCGCTGAAGTAGCGCACGCTGGCCGGGGCTGGCTGGGCCGTCTCCAGACGGTGCGGCGGCGAGGGTTGCGCCAGGTCGAACTGGTAGGGGGTGTTGTTGTCCGCCACGAGAGCGAGGTCGAAGAAGGCGGTGAGGCGACCGGCGATGCGGGAACACACTTCGATCTGGTCGGCTGCCAGTGTCTCCGGGGAGGAGATGAAGAGTACCAGTGCGCGCAGCAACTCGCGTTGCGGGCTGGTATGGATGACCTGGCCGGGATAGGCCAGCAGCATCTGCTCGCTGCAGTGTTCCGCTTCGGCGAAGCTGTAGCCGGCACCCAGCATTTCCCAGGTGGCGGCATCGACGGCGATGTAGCGCATCAGTTCCAGCTTCATCTGCGTGGCGACCGCGTGCTGTTGGCGTACGCAAACCAGCGGCATGCGCGCCGTCAGGTCATGCGTCTTTTTTTCCGCATGC
>JAVHSB010000280.1:0-8140 GCA_036171955.1 Sideroxydans sp. | reverse complement strand
TGACGCACGCGCGGATCAACTGGCCGAAAAATTGTGCGCTTATGCGGCGGGCTATGGCCTGCACGCGGGCAAGGACGGCGCTTATCCGGGTTGGACGCCGGATCCCTCTTCGGTCTTGCTCGCTGCGTGCCAGCAGGTCTATGCCGCGCAGTTCGGCCAGCCGGCCAGTATGCAGGTGATCCATGCCGGTCTCGAATGCGGGCTGCTGGCCTTGAGCCATCCGCATCTGGACATGATCTCGTTCGGCCCGGACATTCGCGGCGCGCACGCACCCGGCGAGCGCGTCGAGATCGCCTCGGTCGAACGTTGCTGGCAACTGCTGCGCGGGGTGTTGCAGGCGTTGGCACAGCCCGCCGCCGCGATGGATGCCAAGGCGGCCGAAGTAAGGAATGCCTGACCCAGGTGCAATGCGTTTTGAACACGCGCTGGCCGCCTGGGGCACGGCGGATTTCGATTCTGCCCTGAAGCAGGATATGGAGCGGGTCAGGGATGAATTGCCATTGCAGCGGGCGCTCGCGCAGGGCAGCGCCATCACTGCGGCGCCGCTCACGGTTGTCGTCCATCATGCGAGCGCCACGGCAAGGCTGATCCACGTGCGGGCAGGGATCTTTTACACCAGCGTGATCGCTGGTTGCAGTTGCGCGGACGACCCGACACCGATCAATGAAAATACGGAATATTGCGAGTTGCAACTGGAGATCGACAGGAAGCTGGGCTATGTCTCTGTCGAATTGCTGGACGAATAAGCGGACTAATATTGGAAAGGAAAGAAAATGGCAAGACTCATCAGCATCATGGCCTTTACGCTCATCGGGCTCATTGTGGGCTACGCGATTTTTGGCAAATGGGGCGGCGAATACGTGAGTCCGCAGACATTGCTCTCTTTCGGCGGGAATCGGTTTCAGGGTGCGCTTCGGGCTTTGGGTGGGATCGAGGACATGCGCAACAAGGTGTTGCTGTGTGCGGCGGCAGGGGCGGTCATCGGGCTGATGCTGCCCTTCCGGCGCAGGTGAAGGCGGCTTACTCGCCCAGATTCAGGCGACGCCGGTAATGGCAGGTGTAACCGTGCGGATGCTTGACCAGATATTCCTGGTGATATTCCTCGGCGGGCCAGAATTCCTTGAACGGCACCACCTCGGTCACCGCCTTTGCCTGCCACTCGCCTGAAGCATTCACTGTCCTGATGACTTCCTCTGCCGTGCGCTTCTGCGCATCGTCCACATAGAAAATGGCCGAACGGTATTGCGTGCCGATGTCGTTGCCTTGCTGGTTCCGTGTGGTCGGGTTGTGCATGCGGAAGAATTCGAACAGCAGATGGCGGTAGGTCAGCTTGTCCGGATCGAACACGATCTTCAGCGATTCGGCGTGTCCGCTGTGGCCGGTTTTCACGATGTCATAAGTCGCTGCGGGCGTACTGCCGCCGGTATAGCCGACCTCGGTGTCGGTCACGCCGGGAATCTGGCGCACCAGTTCCTCCATCCCCCAGAAGCAGCCACCAGCGAGATATGTAGTTTGCGTAGTCTTGTCAGGCATGGTTGCTCCTTTCGGCTCGGCGTGAGCGGTGAGTGTGAAGAGGGTTAGCAGGATAAGGATTGGTAAATGGGCCATGCGCAAAAAAGCAGGGTTAAAAATCAGAGGTTCCTTAAATACGCATCAGTCAGAAATTTAGAGCCACAAAAGTAAAGATGCCCATTTGTGGGAGCCCGATTTATCGGGCGATTTCAAGATTGGCTCTCGCCCGATAAATCGAGCTCCCACTCCACCGCTGTGCGGTTCAACTTGCTGCGCAAGTCCACCCTGCGGGTACAAGAGCCTGTGCCGCAAGAGAGCCTCGCAATCAGCGCCGTTCCTTTTTTATTGCCTGGGCGGCTTCGCGCTTCGACTCGCGTTCTTTCTCTGTGGCTCTCTTGTCATGTTCCTTCTTGCCCTTTGCCAGTCCGATGTCCAGTTTGACGCGGCCCGCCTTGTAGTGCATATCCAGCGGCATGATGGTGTAGCCGGCGCGCTGTACCTTGCCGATGAGCTTGTCGATCTCGTGTGTGTGCAGCAGCAGCTTGCGCGTGCGCACGGGGTCGGGGTGGATGTGGGTGGAGGCGTTCAACAGAGGGCTGATGTGGGAGCCGAACAGCCAGAGCGCGCCGTCCTTGACCGTCACGTAGGCTTCCTTGAGCTGCACACGTCCGGCGCGGATGGCCTTGACCTCCCAGCCTTCCAGCATGAGTCCCGCTTCGTGTTTTTCCTCGATGAAGTAATCGTGGAAGGCTTTTTTATTCTGGATGATGCTCATTGGAAGGTGAGTTTTGCGGTTGGTTGCGATATTCTACCAGCCTTTGATTGGCGGGCTGGACAAGCAATGGCTCTGGTGGAGAAAACGGTGTTGGTGGCGCACAGCGCGCAGCAGATGTTCGACCTGGTTGACCGGGTGGAGGACTATCCGCAGTTCATGCCCTGGTGCGGCGGGGCGACGGTGGATGACATGCAGGGAACGACCATGCATGCCACCCTGCACATCGATTACCACCATGTCAAGCAGCATTTTTCCACCCAGAACCGGCGCCATCCGCCGCAGGAGATCGACATGGTTCTGCGCGATGGCCCGTTCCGCCACCTGGACGGAAGCTGGCGTTTCATCCCTTTGTCCGACGAAGCCTGTAAAATAGAATTTCGGCTGCATTACGAGTTTTCCAGCAAGTTGCTGGAAAAGGTGGTGGGGCCGGTGTTCAGTTACATCGCCAACAGTTTCGTGGATGCTTTCATCCACCGTGCCGAAAAGGTCTATGCCGCAACATGAATGACGAGAAGATCAATGTCGAGCTGGTCTATGCGCTGCCGCAGGAGCAGGCTCTGCTCAAGTTCAAGGTGCCGAAGGGCACCCGCGTTGCCGATGCGGTGCAGCTTTCCGGCATCCTGGCCAAATTTCCGGAGATCGATCTGGGCAAGAACAAGCTGGGTATTTTCGGCAAGCTGGCCAAGCCCGATGCCGAACTGCGCGAGCTTGACCGCATCGAGATATACCGCCCGCTGATCGCCGATCCAAAGGAAGTCCGGCGCAAACGCGCGGAAGAGGGCAAGGTCATGAAGAAAGGCGGCGGCGATGTTTAATCGGAGATTCCCTGAAATACATATTGAGCTGTTGCACAGCCGGATCACCCTGGATGCTTGATTACGACCTGCACTGCCATTCGACTTGTTCCGACGGGACGCTGGCGCCGGCGGAGCTGGTCGCGCGCGCGGCGGGGCGCGGCGTGAAGACGCTGGCGCTGACCGATCACGATGAGCTCGATGGTCTGGCCGAGGCGCGTCAGGCGGCCACGGCATGCGGCATGAATTTCATCGACGGCGTCGAGATTTCGGTGTCATGGCGCAAGCACACCCTGCACATCGTCGGCTTGAGGATCGATCCGGCTTACCCGCCGCTGGTGGCGGGCCTGCAACAGGTGCGCAGCGGGCGCGGCCTGCGCGCGCAGAAGATGGCGGATGAACTGGCCAAAGTCGGCATCGGCGGGATGCTGGAAGGGGCCTATCGCTACACCACCAATCCCAACATGATCGGCCGCACCCATTTTGCGCGCTATCTGGTCGAATCCGGGCGCTGCAAGGATGTGAAGAGCGTGTTCAGCCGCTATCTGGCGCAGGGCAAACCGGGTTATGTCCCCCACCAGTGGGCCGAATTGCAAGACGCCATCGCCTGGATCAAAGGCAGCGGCGGCATCGCGGTGCTGGCCCATCCGGGACGCTACATGGTTGGGCGGCAAAGCATGGGCAGCAAGACCATGCGCGAGTTGCTGGAGGAATTCGTTGCCTGTGGCGGGCAGGCGCTGGAAGTGGTGACCGGCAGCCATACGCCGGAGCAGTACGCAGAGTTTGCGCGCTATGCGCAGGAGTTCGGCCTGGGCTGTTCCTGCGGTTCGGATTTTCACGGCCCGAACGAAAGTTACCGCGACCTGGGCCGCTTGCCCGACCTGCCGGCGGGATGCCGTCCGGTGTGGGCGGAGTGGGAAACGTCCGCGATACGCAAGGCGGCCTGATGGCGCAGTTTTTTCAGATCCACCCCGACAATCCCAACGCGCGCCTGGTCCGCCAGGCAGCGGAGCTGTTGCGTACCGGCGCGGTGATCGTCTATCCCACCGATTCCGGTTACGCCATCGGCTGTCATCTGGATGACAAGGACGCGGTCGCCCGCATCCGCCAGATCCGCGATCTGGACGAACAGCATCTGCTCACGCTGGTGTGCCGCGACCTGTCGGAGTTGGCCAACTACGCGCGGGTGGACAATGTCCAGTTCCGCCTGCTCAAGAACAATACGCCCGGCGCCTACACCTTCATCCTGCAGGCGACCAAGGAAGTGCCGCGCCGTCTGCAACATCCCAAGCGCAGCACGATCGGCGTGCGCATCCCGGATCATCCGGTGGCGCTGGCGCTGTTGCAGGAACTGGGCGAGCCGATATTGAGCACCACCCTGATCCTGGCCGATTCGCCGTATCCGCTGACCGATGTGGACGAGATTCGCGCCGCACTCGAACAGAAAGTCGATCTCGTCATCGCAGGCGGCAGTGTCGGTCTCGAATCGACCACCGTGATCGACCTGACCGGTGCGTCTCCGCAATTGCTGCGCAAAGGCTGCGGCGACGTCGCGCCATTCGGAATCGAGGGCTAGATGGAAAACCTGGTCTCGCTGATCGCGGTCGCGGCGCTCCCCATCCTGTTTGCCATCACTTTGCACGAGGCGGCGCACGGTTACGTCGCGCGCCACTTCGGCGACATGACGGCCTACCAGCAGGGGCGCATCTCGCTCAATCCACTGCGCCACATCGATCCGGTTGGCACCGTCCTGTTGCCATTGCTGACCCTGGCGCTGGGCGGCATCCTGTTCGGCTGGGCGAAACCGGTACCGGTCAATTTCTCCGCCTTGCGCCACCCCAAGCAGGACATGCTGTGGGTGGCGATCGCGGGGCCGGCCTCGAACCTGCTGATGGCTGTGCTGTGGGCGCTCGTGATCAAGCTGGTGTGGCTGTTCCCGGGAGGTTATTTTGCCGAGCCACTGTTGCAGATGGCGCAGATCGGCATCCAGATCAACGTTATTCTACTGGTGCTGAATCTGCTACCCTTGCCGCCGCTGGACGGCGGGCGCGTCGCGGTCAGCCTGTTGCCGCATGCCCAGGCGTACCAGTTGTCGCGCATCGAGCCTTACGGGCTGTTCATCCTGATCTTTTTGGCGGTCACTCCGGTGCTGGGCTGGATCCTCACTCCGCTGGTCGGAGCGGTGATGAAAATTTTTAATTTATTCTTGTGAAGAAATCGAACCATGTTTGCTGATCGTGTTTTATCCGGGATGCGTCCCACCGGCAGTCTGCACCTTGGCCATTACCATGGTGTGCTGAAGAACTGGGTGCGCATGCAGCACGAATACGAATGCTACTTCTTCGTCGCCGACTGGCATGCCCTGACCACCCACTACGACACGCCCGAGATCATCGAGCAGAGCGTGTGGGATATGGTGATCGACTGGCTGGCGGCCGGGGTCGATCCGGCGCATGCCACGCTGTTTATCCAGTCGCGCGTGCCGGAGCATGCCGAGCTGCACCTGTTGCTGTCGATGATCACCCCGCTCGGCTGGCTCGAGCGCATTCCGACCTACAAGGACCAGCAGGAAAAACTGTCCGGCAAGGACCTCGCCACCTACGGCTTCCTCGGCTATCCGCTGCTGCAAAGCGCGGACATCCTGATCTATCGCGCCACCCAGGTGCCGGTGGGCGAAGACCAGGTGCCGCATATCGAATTCACGCGCGAGATCGCGCGCCGTTTCAACCACATCTACGGGCGCGAGCCGGGCTTCGAGGAAAAGGCGCAAGCCGCCGTGAAAAAGCTCGGCAGCAAGAAGGCACGTCTGTACAGCGATCTGCGCATCCGCTTCCAGGAGCAGGGCGATACGGAAGCGCTCGAATCGGCCAAGTCGCTGCTGGACGAGCAGCAGAGCCTGAGCCTCGGCGACCGCGAGCGCCTGTTCGGCTTTCTCGAGGGCAGCGGCAAGATGATCCTGTCCGAACCGCAGGCGATGCTCACCGCGGCGTCGCGCATGCCGGGGCTGGATGGGCAGAAAATGTCCAAGTCCTACAACAACACCATCAGCCTGCGCGAGGACGAGCAGAGCGTGACGAAGAAGATACGCACCATGCCGACCGATCCGGCGCGCATCCGCCGCACCGATGCCGGCGATCCGGATAAATGTCCGGTGTGGCAGTTGCATCGGGTCTATTCGAATGGCGAGACGCAGCAATGGGTGCAGCAGGGCTGCCGCAGCGCGGGTATCGGCTGCATCGAATGCAAGCAGCCGGTGATCGATGGGGTGCTCGCCGAACAGCGGCCGATGCGCGAACGCGCGCAACCGTATCTGGACGACCCGAGCCTGGTGCGCAACATCATCGCCGACGGCTGCGAAAAGGCGCGCGAACTGGCGCGCGACACCATGCGCGATGTGCGCGAAGTGATGGGACTGGAATACAAGTGAGCGAACTGCTGGCCCAGAGCGATCTACCCATCACCCCGCCGGTGGCCTATATCCACGGCCAGCCGATGGCGGAGATGCCGCAGGACCTGTACATCCCGCCGGACGCGCTGGAAGTCGCGCTGGAGTCGTTCCAGGGGCCGCTCGACCTGTTGCTCTATCTCATCCGCCGCCACAACCTCGACCCGCTGGATATCCCGATGGCGCAACTGACGCTGCAATACATCGGCTACATCGAGGCGATGAAGCAGCAGCGCATGGAGTTGGCGGCGGAATACCTGTTGATGGCGGCAGTGCTGATCGAGATCAAATCACGCATGCTGCTGCCGCGCCCGCCGAAGGAAAATGGCGGGGCGGACGAGGAAGACCCGCGTGTCGAACTGATGCGGCGCCTGCTCGAATACGAACAGATGAAACTGGCGGCGCACAAACTGGACGAGTTGCCGCAGGCCGGGCGCGACTTCGAACTGGTACAGGTTTGGATCGAGCGCAGCGTGGTCGAGCGCCTGCCCCATGTCAGCGTCGAAGACCTGCAGAATGCCTGGCTAGCCCTGCTCACCCGCGCGAGGGTCAATGCGAGCCATACCGTCCGGCGCGAAGAACTTACGGTGCGGGAACAGATGAGCAAAGTCCTGCGCCAGTTGCGCAACACCGACTTCGTGCCGTTCGAACAACTGTTCGCCATGGATGGCGGGATCCCGATGCTGGTCGTCACCTTCATCGCCATCCTGGAATTGGCCAAGGAATCCTTGATCGAGATTACACAAACCGAATCGTTGGGGAATATTTATGTCAGAACCAGCCGTGCCATCAACGCAGAATGAACAGGACGCCGCAGAAGCGGTCATGGAGACTGCCGCTGTTGCGCTCCCGGTGCTGACCGAGACAGTCGGCAGCGGCCTGGCCACCGAGCAAATCGACATGGCGTTGCTCAAGCGCATGTTCGAGGCGGCTTTGCTCACCACGCAGGAGCCGCTGTCCGACACCGAACTCAAACGCTTGAGCGGTCTGCCGCTGGAGACGCGACAGGTGGAAGTGCTGCTGCAGGAGCTGGGCGATAAATATGCCGACAGCGGCATCGAACTGACGCGCGTCGCCAGTGGGTGGCGCTTCCGTGCCTGTCCCGAGATGCAGCAATACCTGGACCGCCTCAACCCGCAAAAGCCGCCGCGCTACTCGCGCGCCGTGATGGAGACGCTGGCCATCATCGCCTATCGCCAGCCGGTGACGCGCGGCGACATCGAAGAGATTCGCGGAGTCGCGGTCTCGGCGCAGATCTTGAAGACGCTGGAAGCGCGCCGCTGGATCGAGGTGATCGGCACCCGCGATACCCCGGGCAAACCGGAATTGTTCGCCACCACGCAACAACTGCTGGACGATCTCAATCTGCATTCCCTGAACGAATTGCCGGAGCTGGAGGAGATGGGCAGTCTGATCGACCAGAGCGGGCAAGACCGCGACTGATGTTCGCCGGCAAGCGCATCACCTCGCGCGACAATCCGTTCTTCAAGTCGCTACGCAAGCTGTCCGGTTCGTCGCACGCACGGCGCGATGCCGCGCAGTCCCTGCTCGACGGTCCGCATTTGCTGCGCGCATTGATCGATTAGGGCAGTCGTCCGCTGCATCTGCTGCTGG
>JAVHSB010000279.1:0-8147 GCA_036171955.1 Sideroxydans sp. | reverse complement strand
GCGGCTCGGCCATCTGGTCGTACACCTTGCGCAATGCCGGCGCCATCTTGTTGCAAAGCGTGCCGGCAACGATCATCACGTCCGACTGGCGCGGACTGGGACGGAATGCGCCAGCGCCGAAGCGGTCCAGATCGTAGCGTGCCAGCGCGGCATGCATCATCTCCACGGCACAACAGGCCAGCCCGAAAGTCATTGGCCACAATGATCCGGTGCGCGCGTAATTGATGATGGTATCGGCGGTCGTGGTAACGACGCCCTTTTCCAGAATGCCTTCAATACCCATAAAGAGCTCCTATTACTCGCGGATTCCTGCATCCCCGCTGTGCGGGGCCCCTGCCCCCTGCTCGTGCTGGTGCTGCTACTCCCATTCCAGTGCTCCCTTCATCCATTCGTAGATGAAACCAACGACAAGGATTGCGAGGAAGACCATCATGGAAACGAAGCCGAAGGTGCCGATCTCTTTCAGCACGATTGCCCAGGGAAACAGAAAGGCGATCTCAAGATCGAACAGGATGAACAGAATGGCGACGAGATAGAAACGCACGTCGAATTTCATGCGCGCATCTTCGAAAGCCTCGAAGCCGCATTCATAGGGGGATAGCTTTTTTTCGTCGGGACGGTTCGGGCCAAGCAGGCTGCCCAGAACCAAAGGTGCGATACCAATCGCCAATGCGATGCAGATGAACAACAGTACCGGAAAATAATTTTCCAACATTCTTTTGCTCCCCCTACGTCAGTCCGCAATATACCGGCTTGCTCAGCGATGTTCTGGTTTTCGACCCTGGTCCATTACGCCGGGTTCTTATTGTTCTTATTTTGTATATGGTGCGGGGCAAGGGACTCGAACCCTCACGTCCTTTCGGACACAGCCACCTCAAGGCTGCGCGTCTACCAATTCCGCCAACTCCGCATGACACACCTTATCTGGGTATATCCTTAACCTTGGAATCTGGAGCATCAACAGCAGCGGGCTCACTTTTTTTCAGCGTATTGATATCGACCCTGTCCATCACGCCCGCCACCTGGGCCGGCTGCGAGTATAGATAGGTCAAGCTCAAACTGGTGATAAAAAACACGGTCGCCGCGACTGCGGTGCTCCGACTCAAAAAGTTTGCCGAACCGCTAGAACCGAACAGACTGCCCGCCGAACCGGATCCGAATGCCGCGCCCATGTCGGCACCTTTACCATGCTGCACGAGCACCAAACCAACCAGAATTACCGCCGTCGCCACATGCACTACCCAGACCAATGTTTCCACGCTTGACTCCAACTACAGTTATTGTTGAGCGGCGAGACAAATCGCCACAAATTCTTCAGCCACCAGCGATGCACCGCCGATCAGGCCACCATCGATATCGGGCATCGCCATCAACTCGGCAGCATTGCCGGGTTTCATGCTGCCGCCGTAAAGTATTTTCAAATCCCGCGCCACGACCCCGTCCAGCTGCGCCACGCGCTGCCGGATGAATGCGTGAACATCTTCCGCCTGCTCCGGTGTTGCGGTCTTGCCGGTTCCAATCGCCCAGACCGGTTCATAAGCAATCACCGTCTTGGCTACAGACTTCGCTCCCGCATGGTTGAGCACCACTTCCAGCTGCCGCCCCACCACTTGTTCGGTCACCCCCTGCTCACGCTCCTGCAGGGTTTCGCCCACGCAGAAGATCGGAGTCAAACCAAACTTGATTGCAGCATCGAACTTGGCTGCAGCAATATCGTTGCTCTCATGGAATAAGGCACGCCGCTCACTGTGGCCGATGATGACATAGCGACAACCGAAATCTGCCAGCATTCCAGGGGCTACTGCTCCGGTGAAAGCCCCCTGCTCGTGCTGGCTCAGGTTCTGCGCTCCCCAGGCGATATTACTGCCCTGCAGGATGGACTGCGCCTGCGCCAGATACGGATATGGAACACACACGCCATAGTCGGCCTTGCGCAGATCCCCAACTCCCACCAGCACCGCATCAAGCAAAGCCTTGTTGCGCGCAAGGTTCCCATGCATCTTCCAGTTACCGACTACCAGCTTGCGTCGCATGAATCTGTTCTTCCGTTCTTTTGAGGCCACGGATAGTACCGGCGAAACGGGCTACGGTCAATCGATGCAATCTGCACGCGATTCGGGGACACACCCTCAAACTCGTCAGGGTGCCCGCACCCTGCATGCGCAAAAACTATTGTGTAATAATGGTGTAACAATTCACGCATACCATGCGTTCGCTGGCTTAAGGAACCTCTGATCAGGTCCGCCCTGAACCGCGTTGCCGGCTCAACCGGAATAACCGCAAAGTACGCGACCATGTGGGGTTTGATCAGAGATTTTTTAGGTCTGGCACACCAACCAATCCTTCGGAGAACCATGAAATGAGCAAATTGAATCGTATCTTGAGCGGTCTCGGCCTGTCCCTGGCTCTGCTGGGTAGCAGCGCGGCGCACGCTGATAACCTCACCGGCGCCGGCGCGACCTTCCCCTATCCCGTTTATGCCAAGTGGGCTGAAGCCTACATGGCCCAGAGCGGCGTGGGCATGAACTACCAGTCCATCGGCTCCGGCGGCGGCATCAAGCAGATCAAAGCCAAGACCGTGGACTTCGGCGCCACTGACGCCCCGATGAACGCCAACGAACTGGGAATGCTAGGCCTGACCCAGTTCCCGACCGTGATCGGCGGCGTGGTGCCGGTCATCAACGTTGAAGGCGTGTCCGCCGGTCAACTGAAGCTGTCCAGCGAAACATTGGTCGACATCTTCATGGGCAAGATCACCAAGTGGAACGATCCAAAAATCACAGCCGACAACAAGAGCCTGAACCTGCCCGACCAAGCCATCACCGTGGTGCACCGCGCTGACGGCTCCGGCACCACCCACATCTTCACCTCCTATCTGGCTGCGGTCAGCACCGCCTGGATGCGCGAAGTGGGCGCCGACAAGGCCGTGAAGTGGCCCGCAGGCACCGGCGGCAAGGGTAACGAAGGCGTGGCTTCGTATGTGCAGCGCATCAAGGGCGCGATCGGCTACGTTGAATACGCCTATGCCCTGCAGAACAAGATGGCCTACGCACAACTTAGGAATCGCGATGGCAAGTTCGTCTCCCCCAGCGATGTGAGCTTCAAGGCTGCCGCCGGCAACGCCAAGTGGAAAGCTGAAGAAGGTTTCGCTGAGATCCTGGTCAACGAGCCGGGTGCCGAAAGCTGGCCCATCACCGGCGCCACTTTCATTCTGGTCTACAAGACCCAGGAAAACGCAGACAAGGCGCGTGAAGTGCTGAAGTTCTTCGACTGGGCCTATGCAAACGGCGACAAGCTGGCCTCTGACCTGGACTACATCCCGATGCCGGACAATGTGGTCAAGATGATCACCGATGCCTGGAAGAAACAGATCAAGGACAGCAAGGGCAACGCGATCTGGAAGTAAGCGAGCAGGTTTGAGCGCGCCGGACAGCGCACTCAAGTTATAATCCGGGGGGCGCATGCCCCCCGATTACACTTAAGCACCGCAACCAATTTATGAAATCGACACTCCTGCATCAGGCCAAGCTCAAGCAACAGATCTGGCTGGACATGATGTTCCGCGGCCTGACGCGCGCTTCGGCCTTTGGAGTGCTCGCCCTGCTGGTCGCCATCATCGTCTCGCTGATCATCGGCAGCATGCCGGCCATCCATGCTTTCGGTTTCGGCTTTCTGACCAGCTCGGAATGGAACCCGGTCACCGAAGAGTTCGGCGCACTGGTGCCCATCGTCGGCACGCTGGTCACCTCTGCGATCGCCCTGCTGATCGGGATACCGGTCAGTTTCGGCATCGCCATATTCCTGACCGAGCTGTCGCCGCGCATCCTGCGCAGACCGCTCGGTATCGCCGTGGAGCTGCTGGCTGGAATCCCCAGCATCATCTACGGCATGTGGGGCCTGTTCGTGTTCGCGCCGCTGTTCGCAGATCACTTCGAGCCCTGGCTCAACGACCACATCGGCACCCTGCCGCTGCTCGGGCCGTTCTTCTCCGGCCCGCCTATGGGCATCGGCATCCTCACTGCCGGCATCATCCTCGCCATCATGGTGATCCCGTTCATTGCCTCGGTCATGCGCGACGTGTTCGAGGTGGTGCCGCCCATGCTGAAGGAATCCGCCTACGGCGTCGGCGCCACAACCTGGGAGGTGGTATGGAAAGTCGTGCTGCCCTACACCCGCATCGGCGTGGTCGGCGGCATCATGCTGGGCTTGGGGCGTGCACTGGGCGAGACCATGGCCGTCACCTTCGTCATCGGCAATGCACATGAGTTGAGCCAGTCTCTGCTGATGCCCGGCAACAGCATTTCCTCGGCGCTGGCCAACGAGTTCACCGAAGCGGTCGGCGACCTGTACACCTCCGCACTGATCGAGCTGGGCCTGATCCTGTTCTTCATCACTTTCGTTGTCCTGTCGCTCGCGCGCCTGATGCTGCACAAGCTGGGCAAGCGCGAAGGCCAGGTGACATGACATCATGCTGACACTCTATACCCGCCGTCGCATCGTCAACGCCATCGGCCTGTTGGTCTCCATGCTGGCCATGGCGTTCGGCCTGTTCTGGCTGTGCTGGATCCTGCTCACCCTGCTCAGCCACGGCCTGACCGCGCTCACCCCCGCCGTCTTCGCCCAGATGACGCCGCCGCCGGGCAGCAATGGCGGACTGCTCAACGCCATCGCCGGCACCCTCATCATGAGCCTGGTCGGCACCCTGATCGGGACGCCCATCGGTATTCTGGCCGGCACCTACCTGGCCGAATTCGGCCAGCGCGGCTGGCTGGCGCCGATCACTCGCTTCATCAACGACATCCTGCTGTCGGCCCCGTCCATCGTGATCGGCCTGTTTGTCTATGAGGTGTACGTCCTGCGGGTCGGACACTTCTCCGGCTGGGCGGGCGCGCTGGCGCTGGCCATCATCGTCATCCCCATCGTCATCCGCACCACCGAGAACATGCTGCGCCTGATCCCCAACACCCTGCGCGAAGCTGCCGCAGCACTGGGTGCGCCGCAATGGAAGATCGTCAATTTCGTCACCCTGCGTGCGGCGCGCGCCGGCATCATCACCGGCGTGATGCTGGCCATCGCGCGCATCAGCGGGGAGACCGCCCCGCTGCTGTTCACCGCGCTGAACAACCAGTTCTGGAGCGCCGACATGGATGGTGCGCTGGCAAACTTGCCGGTGGTGATCTTCCAGTTCGCCATGAGCCCCTACGAAGACTGGCAGCGCCTCGCCTGGGCGGGTGCATTGCTGATCACCTTGAGCGTGCTGACCCTCAACATCCTGGCGCGCATCCTGTTCCGCCAAAGTGCAACCACACATTGATATCGGGAATCACTATCCATGAACGCTGAAACAGTCAACACGCCCAAGGTCATCGTACGTGACCTCAACTTCTTCTACGGCAACTACCGCGCGCTCAAGGACATCAACCTCGATATCGCGGAAAAGATGGTGACCGCATTCATTGGCCCGTCCGGTTGCGGCAAGTCGACGCTGCTGCGCACCTTCAACCGCATGTACCAGCTCTACCCCAAGCAGAAAGCCACCGGCCAGATCCTGCTGGACGGCAGCAATGTGCTCGACCCCAAGCAGGACCTCAACATGCTGCGCGCCAAGATCGGCATGGTGTTCCAGAAGCCGACACCGTTCCCGATGTCGATATACGACAACATCGCTTTCGGTGTGAAACTGTACGAGCGCCTCAGCCGCAGCGACATGGATGACCGCGTCGAGTGGGCACTGAAGAAAGCTGCGCTGTGGGGCGAAGTCAGCGACAAGCTGAAGCAGAGCGGCACCAGCCTGTCCGGCGGCCAGCAGCAACGCCTGTGCATCGCCCGCGCCATCGCCGTCAAGCCGCAAGTGCTGCTGCTGGACGAACCGACTTCCGCGCTCGATCCGATCTCCACTGCACACATCGAGAAACTGATCGACGAACTGAAGAAGGACTTCACCATCGTCATCGTGACACACAACATGCAGCAGGCGGCCCGCATCTCCGATTACACCGCCTACATGTATCTGGGTGACCTGATCGAATTCGGCGACACCAGCACGGTGTTCACCAACCCGAAACGGTCGGAGACCGAAGATTACATCACGGGCAGGTTTGGTTAATCTGCCCGTGATGTAACGGCGTAGACTTACCTTCAGGTTAGTCGAAGCCATTACATTACCGGTCGTTTCGGCTAACCGTAGGGGGAAGTAATCGCGGCGCGGCGGAAAAAACCAACACATGACGGGCCGCTTCGGTCCAGCCATGACACGAAAAAAAGAACGCCGGGCAAAACCCGGCGTTCCCGTTTGCATACTTCGGATGCTTCAGTTCAGATAGCGACCTCGCGCACCACCTCCGCGATCTTCTCCGCGCACAGCTTCACCTTCGCCGCATCCTCGCCCTCCACCATCACACGCAGCAATGGCTCCGTGCCGGAAGGACGCAGCAGCACACGCCCCTTGCCTGCCAGCATGATCTCGGCGGTCTCGACGGCATGCTTGACCTTGGGATGGTTCGTGAAGTCGGCTTTCCTGACCACCTTCACATTGATCAGCACCTGCGGATACAGATGCAGCTCGCCTGCAGCCTGCACCAACGTCTGCTTTTTCATGCACAGCGCATGCAAGACCTGCAGGGCGGAGATTATCCCGTCCCCCGTGCTGTGTTTGTCGAGGCAAATGATGTGGCCGGAGTTCTCGCCGCCAAGTTGCCAGCCATGCTGTTGCAGGAGTTCCATCACATAGCGGTCGCCAACTTTGGCACGCGCGAACGGAATGCCCAGATGCTGCATGGCATGCTCAAAGGCCAGATTGGTCATCAGTGTCCCGACCACCCCGCCTTTCAGCGTGCCTTCAGCCTGCCGCTGGCGCGCGATGACATACAACAACTGGTCGCCGTCATAAAGTGCGCCAGCGGCATCCACCATGATCAGGCGGTCGCCATCCCCGTCCAGCGCGATACCTATATCGGCCTTCTGTTCAACCACAGCTTTTTGCAGATTCTGTGGCTTGGTCGCGCCGTAGCCCTCGTTGATGTTGAGGCCGTCAGGATTGGCGCCGATGGCGACCACCTCCGCACCGAGCTCGTGAAATACGTGGCGGGCAATGTGGTAGGTCGCCCCGTGTGCACTGTCCACCACGATTTTCATGCCGCGCAAATTCATCTCGTTGGGGAAGGTACTCTTGCAGAATTCGATGTAGCGCCCGACCGCATCGTCGATGCGTTTGGCCTTGCCCAGGTCCGCCGAAGCATTGGTCTGCATCGGCTCATCCAGCGCCGCCTCGATGGCGAGTTCCACCGCGTCCGGAAGTTTCGTGCCGCTGCCCGAGAAGAATTTGATGCCGTTGTCCTCGAAAGGATTGTGCGACGCAGAAATGACCGCTCCCGCCTGCAAACGCAGCGCGCGGGTCAGATATGCCACTGCCGGTGTCGGCACCGGGCCGGCCAGATAAACATCCACACCGGCGGCGATCAACCCGGCTTCCAGCGCAGACTCCAGCATGTAGCCGGATATCCGCGTGTCTTTGCCGATCAGAACACCGGCGCGCGCGCCCGGCTCATGTTCCGCACTCGCCAATACCTTGCCAGCGGCATAACCCAGATGCATCACGAATTGCGGCGTGATCGGGTATTCACCCACCTTGCCGCGCACGCCATCCGTCCCGAAATATTTTCTGCTCATCGTTTTTTTCCTCATAACCCTCTCAACACAGAGACACAGAAAAATCAAAAACACCAACATCCAAATGCCCAAGATTGTTTTGCTTTGGGTTTGCTCTGTGTCTCTGTGGTGAAGAGTTTTATCTACTTGCCTGCAAAACCATCAATGCATCCACTGTCTCGCGCACATCATGCACACGCACAATGGCTGCGCCACGCTGCACAGCCAACAAGGCTGCCGTGACGCTGGCAACCAATCGCTCATTTACGGCACGTCCGGTGATTGCACCCAGCATGGATTTGCGCGACAACCCTGCCAGCACGGGCACACCCAGGTGGCAGAGCCGATCCATGTGGCGCAACAGGTCGAGATTATGGCCCAGCGCCTTGCCGAAACCAAAACCGGGGTCGATGACAATGCGATTGCGGGCGATGCCGGCCGCCTCGGCCGCAGCAATGCGCTGCTCCAGAAAAATCGAGACTTCAGCTACAACATCGGCA
>JAVHSB010000278.1:0-1655 GCA_036171955.1 Sideroxydans sp. | reverse complement strand
TCATTTTCATCGACGAGATCGATGCGGTGGGGCGCCAGCGCGGTGCCGGACTGGGTGGCGGCAACGACGAGCGCGAGCAGACACTGAATGCGCTGCTGGTCGAGATGGACGGCTTCGAGGGGGCGTCGGGCGTGATCGTGATCGCCGCGACCAACCGCCCCGATGTGCTGGACGCGGCCTTGTTGCGTCCCGGCCGTTTCGATCGCCAGGTGGTGGTGCCGTTGCCGGATATTCGCGGGCGCGAGCAGATCCTGATGGTGCACATGCGAAAAGTGCCGTGTGCTCCGGACGTGAATGCCAATGTGCTGGCGCGCGGTACGCCCGGCATGTCCGGCGCAGATCTGGCCAATCTGGTGAACGAGGCGGCGCTGTTCGCGGCGCGGCGCGGCAAGCGTTTCGTCGAAATGGACGACTTCGAGGCGGCCAAGGACAAGATTTTCATGGGGGCCGAGCGCAAGTCGATGGTGATGCCGGAGGAAGAGCGGCGCAATACTGCATACCATGAATCCGGCCACGCCCTGGTGGCGAAGCTGATGCCCAAGACCGATCCGGTGCACAAGGTCACGATCATCCCGCGCGGCCGCGCCCTCGGGCTGACCATGCAATTGCCGTCCGAGGACCGCTACAGCATGGACAAGATTCGCATTCTCTCCACCATCACCGTGCTGTTCGGCGGCCGCATCGCCGAAGAAGTGTTCATGCATCAGATGACCACCGGTGCATCGAACGACTTCGAGCGTGCGACCGACATGGCGCGCAAGATGGTCACGCAATGGGGTATGTCCGATGCCCTGGGCACCATGGTGTACGGCGAGAACGAGGGCGAGGTGTTCCTCGGGCGCTCGGTGACGACGCACAAGAACATCTCCGAAGCGAGCATGCAGAAAGTGGACGCCGAGATACGCCGTATCCTCGACGAGCAATATGCACTGGCACGCAAGCTGATCGAGGAGAATCGCGACAAGATCGAGGCGATGGCCAAGGCACTGCTTGAATGGGAGACCATCGACGCCGACCAGATCGACGACATCATGGCGGGCAAATCGCCGCGCCCGCCCAAGCCTGCGACAGCAACCCCGGCAACAGAGCCGCCGAAAGATGAGACTCCAACTGCGCCGGCAACCGGCAAGCCTGCTCAAGAGACCTGAAAGCAGGATTGAGGATCGAGGAATGAACTAAAGGCAGAACAGCGGATTTTCCTCGATCCTCGAACCTTAATCCTGATGTTCCTTCACTGCGGCGAATTCAACCTCGATCTGTCCCGTCCGCAAGTGATGGGCATCGTCAACGTCACACCCGATTCATTCTCCGACGGCGGGCGGCATGCCACGACTTCCGCCGCCATCGCCCATGCGCACCAATTGCTTGCGGACGGCGCAGATATCCTCGATATAGGCGGAGAATCCACGCGCCCGGGCGCGGCCGAGGTCGGTGCTCAGGAAGAGCTGGAGCGCGTGCTGCCAGTTCTCAAAGGACTGCGCGGCATATCTGTGCCGATCTCCATCGACACATGGAAGCCCGAAGTGATGCGTGCGGCACTGGCGGCAGGCGTCAGCATGGTGAATGATGTCAATGCCCTGCAGGCGCCGGGAACTCTGGCGCTGCTGGCGCAGAGCGGGGCGGCAGTGTGCCTGGTGCATAAACAGGGGATACCG
>JAVHSB010000277.1:0-1657 GCA_036171955.1 Sideroxydans sp. | reverse complement strand
TCCGATTTGCGGTTCATCCAGCCGATGAAGTCCTGCACATTCTTCCATTTTGTTTCGGCCTGGCGCGGCTCGTGACTATCGAACAGCCAGGCTTCGTAGTCGATGGCGCTCATCAGATCGTTCAGTACGTCAGTGCAGGGTTCCTTCTCGGCACGCGCCTGCATGCGGTTGATGAAATTGCAGAAGGTCAGCAGATCTTCGTGCTGACGGGCTTGCAGTTGCTCTGCCATCGCGCTTTCGAAGGCTGCCTCGAACAGGCTGATGTGACGAGCGGCGGCATAGCCGGCCAGTTTTTCCAGAGTCGAATTGCCGATGCCGCGCTTGGGTGTGGTGATGGCGCGGATGAAGGCAGGGTCGTCGTCCGGATTGGCGATCAGGCGCAGATAGGCGGTGAGATCCTTGATTTCAGCATGATCGAAAAAGGAAGTTCCGCCGCTGACGGTGTAGGGGATCTTGTGCGTGCGAAGCTGTTCCTCAAGCACGCGCGACAGATGGTTGCTGCGGTACAGGATCGCGTAGTCGGCATAGCGTGTGCCGTGCTCGAACTTGTGCGCGAGCAGGCGCAGCACGATTGATTCAGCCTCGTTCTCCTCATCCCTGGCGGCGAACACGCGCACCGCATCGCCAGGACCGTGTTCGCTCCACAGATTCTTTTCGAACAGTTTGCTGTTGTGCTTGATCAGATGGTTGGCACATTGCAGGATGCGTTGTGAAGATCGATAGTTCTGCTCCAGTTTGATGACGCGCAGCGTGGGGTAGTCGCTCTGCAGGTTGCTCAAATTGGCCGTATTCGCTCCGCGCCAGGCATAGATGGACTGGTCATCGTCGCCCACCACGGTAACGGCAGCCCGGTCGCCCGCCAGCAGCTTCATCATCTGGTACTGGCAGGCATTGGTGTCCTGATATTCATCGACGAGCAAATAGCGGAAACGGTGCTGCCAGCGTTGCAGCGCTTCCTGTTGCGACGCGAACAACTCCACCGGCAGGCGGATCAGGTCGTCGAAGTCCATTGCCTGGTAGGCGTGCAGTGTTTCCTGGTAGCGCGCATAAAGCAGCGCGAGGCGCTGCTGTTCCTCGTTCGCTGCCTGCTCCGCCGCATGTTGCGGGGTCAGGAAAGCAGCTTTCCAGTTCGACAGCACGCTTTGCGCCGTGCGGATTTCCTGTTTGTCCGGGCTGCCCATCAGCTCGCTGATGATCTTGCCAGTATCGGCCGTGTCGAAGATGGAAAAGTTCTTCTTGTAGGAGAGCAGGTGCGCTTCCTCGCGCAGAATCTGCATGCCCAGCGCGTGGAAGGTGCTGATGGTCAGACCCTTGGCCTCCCGCCCGCCGAGCAGCTTGCCGACGCGGTCGCGCATCTCGTTGGCCGCCTTGTTGGTGAAAGTGATGGCGGCGAGGTTGCGTGGCGCGTATCCGCACTCGTCGATGAGGTAGGCCAGCTTGTGTGTGATGACCCGCGTCTTGCCGCTGCCGGCACCGGCCAGTACCAGCAGCGGCGAGCCGAGATATTTGACTGCTTCGCGTTGGGTGGGATTGAGTTTGCTTAACATCCGGCGCCGCTTGAAAAATGAGAAAAGGCTCACATCGCTGTGAGCCTTCCTGAATTGGCGTCCCCTACGAGATTCGAACTCGTGTTATCGCCGTGAAAGGGCGGTGTCCT
>JAVHSB010000276.1:0-1662 GCA_036171955.1 Sideroxydans sp. | reverse complement strand
TGCCCATGCTGCAAGACCTGCAAATAGAAGAGCCGCGCCAGCAACAGCAGCATCAGCAGACTGGCAAATCCGAGACCGAAGAACAGACGCAAGCGGAAGTAATGGATTTCGCGCTGAGAGTTCCTCAGCTCGGTCTTGCGTTTCATAGCTCGTTCGGGTTCCGGCGCGGGCGGCGCAGAGTCTGGATCAACAGGGTCAGCGGCGCCCACAACAGGGCGGAGGTCAGGCTGCCGATGAAATATTCCCAGGCGACAAACCCGTGCAGCTGCCAATGCACCAGGGCATAGACCGCGTAGCTCAATAACAACAGGCCGAACACATGCACCGACTGTTCGCGCAGGTTGAACATTTGCACGCGCCGGTTCAGCACCAGTCCGCCGAATGCCAGCACGCAATACGCCAGCGCATGCTGGCCGAACAGGCTTGCGTCGGCCACATCGACCAGTATCCCCAGCATCCAGGCAATACCTATTCCCACCCGATGCGGCTTGTGCGTGCACCAGTAGAGCAGCACCAGCGCCACGAAATCCGGCCGCAGCGACAGCGCCCAGCCCTGCCAGGGAAGCCAGGCGAGCAGTACGGCCACCAGGAACGAGGCCAGAATGAAGCGGCGGCTGGCGGGCAACAGGAATTCGCGGTCCGGGGTCAAGTGCGAAATCATCGGATGCCTCGCTTGCCCGGTCTCTTGCCGCGCACTTCTTGTTCTGCAGCCGCCTCTGCCGGGCGTTCCGCCAGGGGCGGCACGGATGACACGATCAGCAGGGTGCGATGCCGGTCCACACCTGCCAGCGGCACACAGACGATGTGGGCGAACGGATAAGCCGGGTCGCGCTCGATGCGGATCACCTTCGCCACCGGAAGCGAAGGTGGATAAGTGCCGTCAAGACCGGAGGTGACCAGCACGTCACCCACCTCGATATCCACGCCGACCGGCTGATAACGTATTTCCATCTCGCTGATATTGCCGGAACCGAAAATGGCGGCACGCTGGCCGTTGCGCACGACCTGCACCGAGAGCACATTGTCCTTGTCGGTGACCAGAGTGACCTCGGACAGCCAGGGGAGTGTGCGCGTGACCTGCCCCACCACCCCCAGATTGTCGAGCACCGCCTGCCCGGGCTGAATACCGGCCTGAATGCCGGCATCCACGAGCAGCTTGCGCTTGAAGATGTCGCGTTCCAGATAGACGATCTGCGCTGCCTGCATGGTGTATGGCGCGCCCTGCTTGAGTTCCAACAGGGCGCGCAACTGCGCATTCTCGTTCAGCACGGTCGTGAACTGGTTCAGTTGCGCGGCATCCGCATCGTGCTGCAGGCGCAATTCTTCGTTGTGCCGGACCAGATGGCTCTGCAGCGACACGTACTGGGCCGCGCCATGCCAAGCTTCTCCGGGCAGTGCAGTCAGACGCTGCAAAGGATAGACAATGATGGCGATGACCTGGCGCGCGGACTCGAGATAGCGGTAGTGGGCGTCCACGAACAGCAGCAGCAGGGAAAGCAGCGAGAAGAACACCAGCCGTGCGACCGCGCTGGGGCCGCGATTGAAAAACCGGAGCGAGCGAGTGTCTTCCAGCACCGCTATTTCATTCAGTGGTGAAGATGTTGGTGTATTTGTCCATGCTCTCCAGCGCCTTGCCGGAACCGCGCACCACGCAGGTCAGCG
>JAVHSB010000275.1:0-8267 GCA_036171955.1 Sideroxydans sp. | reverse complement strand
AGGGCGGGCTGATCCATGTAAGTGAAGCGGTTGCAGGCAGGGGTGTGCGTGGCGGTATTAGTGATGTGGTCCGGAAAGATTGGCCCGAATGGCCCTGCGGCGGCGGAGCCGATGCTGCAGCCGTATTTGCCTCCGACGAGCGTGTTGGAAGTGTTACTGGTGCAGTCGTTGGGCTGATCGATAGCAGTGAAGGCGGCATCGGTCACGGCATCGGCGAGCAACGAAAGTGTGCCGACATCGTGGTAATAGAACGTGTCGGTGGCAATGGCGCCATTGGCTTGAGGGAAGCTGCCATTGAGCGTTCCGGCCGGGTTGTTGTTGTGGTCGCGCAGCTGTGCCGTGTCGAGCACGGGCGTTCCGTCGTAACTTGTTGCCACGCCGCTGTCCGCGGTCAGGGTGAAGCCCAGCCCGGCTTTCAGTTTGGGCCCGCCGAGATCGGCGGTGACGGTGAAGACTTGCGGGCGCAGCGCAAAGTTGTCCGTGCTGCACCAGGTCATGCCGGACGGGGGACAGTTGCTGGCGTCGCATACGACCTTGATGCGCGCATCGCGATAGGCATTGGGGACGGATTTGTTGTTGAGCGTGAGCCTGCCCGCAGTGAAACTGGTGACCGCATTGTCGAGCACCAGGGTGTAGTCCGGCACAAAGCAGTTCTGCGCGTCGATCGCGCCGGGGGCGCCACGCGCGATCAGCGAAACAATTGCCCTGCCGGTGAACGAGGTGGCCACGTTGTCCGCGCCGTCGAGCGCCACGATGTTGTAGCTCGAATTCATGCCCGCCAGACGCGTGTAAAGCCTGCCGCTGGCAGCCGCGCAATGGCTGCTGGTGAAATCGTGGCAAGCATTGAAATTGCTGAAACAGGTGGTGAGTGTGAGCAACGGGTCTTCGCCCGCGCCCTCGATGATCTGTCCGTCGGAAACATTGATGTTGACTGTGCCGGCCGTGGCGTGGGCCAGACCCAATACCGCCTGATATTCGCCGTTGAACAGATAGGTGGCGATGCCGTCGTTGGCCGTACCGTTGTTCAGCACGCCATAGCCGTTCAGCAACGACCAGTCTCCCTGTCCGGTGGAGGTCGAGAGCTGGATCATGGTGGTGTTGTTGGGCATGGTGATCGGGTTGTGCGCCGCATCATGCGCCGTGATGGTGACGGGATTGGTCTGGCATGCCTGACCATTGCCGGCGTGGGAGATGGCATAGTGGCTCAGGCAAGCGCCAGTCTGGTTCATGTCGCGCTGCACCAGCGCCAGCCCGCCTTCGTAATCGTAAATGCGGAATTCGTCCAGCGTTGCATTCGCGCCACCGGGATTGCCGGCCGACGTGCCGCTGGGACTGTTGTTGCTGCGGTTGTCGCCGAGATACAGCGTGCCGATCTGGCCGGAGATCACATTGTTGGTGGTGAATGCCGATGTCTGGAGCAATGCGCCGTCCACCCAGATCCGCAGACGGTCGCTATTGGCCGCAGCCAAGTTATTGAAATTCCAGGAAACGACGATGTGCGACCAGCCAGCGGCAGGCAGGGTGTTGTTGGCGGTGGTGGCGGTGCGATTCGTGTTGCCGCTGTCGGTGACGCGGAAGCTAAGAGCGCTATTGTTTGTGCGTTGCAGGTAAAAGGATCGGTTATTGGTTGTGGTCGCGTCGAACAGCAGGCGTGTCGTATTCGGCGAGTTGCTCGAATTGTTGTACCAGAAGCTGATGGTGCCGCTGCTGCCGACGGTAGCGGGAATGTCGATCGGCGTGGCGATCGCGCTGATTGCTGATGTTATCGTGTTATGGGCTATCTGGCCGCCGCGGCAAACCTGGCCGCCCGCGACATCCTGCGGGCGCGTGCCCGCACCGGCCTGGGTTGCCGTGGCATGCCGTGCGTTGCCGCTGCTGTCGATGACCTCGCCCGCCGTGCCGTTCCAACTGGTCTGCTCCATGCGGTATTCGGCTACCGGGCGCGCGATATAGAACTTGAGCGCGGTGCCCGAAACCGGGAAACCCACGGCCGGTACGTCAAAATCATTGCTGCCGTTGTTGGCCTGCCAGCCAACCTGGCCGACCGTATGCCCCGGCCCCGGCGTCGAATTTCCGTATTGGTAGATGTATTCACCGTTCTCCTGCAGGATAACCTGCAGGTTGTAGTTGCCGCTGGTGGAGGTAAATGTCGTCCATTCCGGCACGTTGCTCCAGGTTACGACAAAGCTGCGATAGGGTGCTGTACCGATGGTGGCGTAGCTCACATAGCAGACATTGCGGTCGGTGCAGGCGGTGGTATAGGCGCCACCGATCTCCGATTGCAGCGAAGGGTCGAGGTCTCCACCGTAGATCCGCATCGTGTAGTCCAGGTTCGCGTTGGGATAGGGCAGTTGTGTAACCGGACTACCGTAGCCGCAGGTTGTGTTGTTATTGAACTGTAAGCGGCCGTTGCTCATGACACGCACTTGCGTGAAGTTCTGGCCGCTATACATGAAAGTAAAGCCGATCGGGATGTTGTCGGTCAGGGTGTCATCTATTACCGGCGGATTGGTGCCGCACCCACCCGTATTTTGGAAGCGGTAACTCGGAGAATAGATGCCGCCGGTGGTTGGCCCCAGTTTAGTGTGGGTGCTGGCATCTATCCAGTTGAAGGTCGTTGCGGTATTGGCATAGGTCACCGCTTGCGCCGTTTCGGCGGCCAGCAACAGGAACAGCGTCAGTATCCAATACCCTGCGACAAAACGAGAAATAGCACGCACCGTATGCCCCTGCTCGATGACCACGCGTCGATTATACGAGCGAGCATCGGCAAAATACAGAAACGCAACGTCTGAAGTTATTCAAACCTGCCCGCGGTCCTGATCGTGCCCGTGTTTCCGGTAGAGCCATGACATGATGCCGATCAGCAGCGTGCCAAACACGAAGATGATGATGTTGATCGACCAGTCGAGTTTGACCATCAGCGCGTACAGACCCAGCATGAGGAAGATGCTGATATTTTCGTTGAAATTCTGCACGGCAATGGACCGGCCCGCGCCCATCAACAAATGGCCACGGTGCTGTAACAGCGCGTTCATGGGCACCACGAAATAGCCCGCCATGATGCCGATGCCGATCAGCAGCAGGATGGCGACCAGCGGGCTTTTCACCAGCATCATTGCCAGCACCATGACGCCCATGCCGATACCGACCGGAATCACCTTCACCGCATGGTCCAGTTGCACGAAACGCGCAGCGAGGATGGAGCCGATGGCAATGCCGACGGCGACCCATGCCGTGAGTTTGGCGGCTTCGCCGATGCCGTAATGCAGAGCGACGCCGGCCCAGGCCAGCACCAGCAGGCGCAGGGTTGCCCCGGTGCCCCAGAACAGTGTGGTCACGGCGAGCGATACCTGTCCCAGCGGGTCTTTCCACAACAGGGTGAAGCAGTGCCAGAAATCCTTCAGCAGGAACAGCGGATTGCGGCTGAACGGTTTGTGCTCGATCGGCACCAGCGGGATGTAGAGGTTGAAAAGTGCGGCAATGGCGTAGATGAGGAAGGTGATGAAAATCGCCAGTTCCGGAGGAGATACTACTGTCGGAACATGCAGGGCATGCATGATGGCATACGCGGTGACCGGAGTGACCAGGATGCCACCCACCACTGCCCCGAGGATGATGGCCGCGACGGTCAACCCCTCCATCCAGCTATTCGCCCAGACCAGCCGTTCGTGCGGCAGAAATTCGGTGAGGATGCCGTATTTGGCCGGGGAATAGGCGGCCGCACCAAATCCAGCAAGGCCATAGGCGAGCAGGGGATTGACGCCGACCAGCATTGCCAGGCACCCCATCATCTTGATCGCATTGCTGATGAGCATCACGCGCCCCTTGGGCAGGGAGTCTGCAAAGGCGCCGACGAAAGGCGCGAGCAGGATAAATGACACGATGAACGCCTGTTGCAGCACCGGGGTGTGCCAGCTCGGCGCGTGCACTTGTTTCAGCAGGGCGATGGCGGCAAACAGCAGGGCATTATCGGCGAGCGCGGAAAAGAACTGAGCCGCCAGGATGGTATAGAAGCCGCGCTTCATGAAACGGTTCTTTCGGTGGAGGCTAATGCGCGTAGCGCGTTAAGGATGGTTTCATCGTCTGGCCGCAACCAAAAGAACTGAGCCGCCAAGATGGTATAGAAGCCGCGCTTCATGATCGGGAAGAAGTTCAAAGATTGTTTTTTATAGCATGAAACATCGGTTGTGTTGTTAAATTCTCGCTACGGTTCATATTTTGCAGAAGAGGCTGGCGCCATGCCTGCTATTATTCTTTCGACTATTTTCTTCAACCTCCAGCCGCAGCACTGAAAAATTCCATGTCCCGTCCTATCCAGGCCCAGATCGACCTTTCCGCGCTGGCGCACAATTTGCAGGTTGCCAGACGCGCCACCTCGGCGCGAGTGCTGGCGGTGATCAAGGCAAATGCTTACGGCCACGGGCTGTTGCAGGCGGCGGAAGCACTGCGCGCTGCGGACGGTTACGCCTTGCTCGATGTGGGTGATGCGGTGCGCCTGCGCGAAGCGGGTTTTCGCCAGCCCATCCTGCTGCTGGAAGGTTGCTTTTCGCGCGACGAGTTGCCGCTGCTGGCCGAATATGAACTGTCCAGCGTGATCCACACCCGGCGCCAACTGGAATGGCTGGCAGCCTATCCGCGCAAGAACGGCCTGTCGATGTGGCTCAAGGTCAATACGGGCATGAACCGGCTCGGTTTCATGCCAGCCGAAATTCCTGCGCTGATGGAACGGCTGAAGTCGCATCGTGCGGTGCGGGAGGTCACGCTGATGACGCATTTCGCCCAGGCGGATGTGGCGTCCGGTGTCGCGCGGCAACTCGAACTTTTCACGCAGGTTGCCGCCACTCATCGCACGCCGTGTTCGCTGTCGAACTCTGCTGCCCTGTTGCGACATCCAGCGGCGCATGGCGATTGGGTGCGGCCCGGTATCATGTTGTATGGCAGTTCGCCGTTCGCGGAGGTCAGTGCGGAATCGTTGGGTCTGCAGCCGGTGATGACCCTGTCCAGCGAGTTGATCTCGGTGTGTGACCTCAAGGCGGGGGATGCGGTCGGCTATGGCGCGACTTTCCGTGCCGAACATGCCATGCGCATCGGCACCGTGGCCTGCGGCTATGCCGATGGCTATCCGCGGCATGCGCCGACGGGCACGCCCATCCTGGTCAACGGCCAGCGCACCCGCACCTTGGGGCGCGTGTCGATGGATATGCTGGCGGTTGATTTGAGCGATGTGCGCGATGCCCAGGCGGGCAGCCGAGTCGTGCTGTGGGGCGAAGGGATGCCGGTGGATGAGGTCGCGCGTGCAGCCGGCACCATCAGCTACGAATTGCTATGCGCCTTGACCCGGCGCGTTCCCGTCGTTTACTGATTGCGCCACTTTCCCCAATTCCTGCATAGAGAGATCGGATAGTTCGAGTCTCATCGCAACATCCAGTTTCTGGTAGTGCTCGCCCAGCGCGCGCAGATAGCTGGGGTCGTAATGTTTCTCCAGCAACTCCCTCACCAGCGTGTCGAACCGTGCGGCGTGGATGAGTTCGCTCCAATGTGCCAACCGCGCATGACCATGGAACGGCAACAGCACATTCAATTGTTTGATGAGCGTTTCAGGTTCTGCCAGAAAATGCTGATAGTCCTCCAGCAGGAGCTTGACGCGCGCATCCTGCGTGACGTTCATCAATACACAATCGCTCGCATGCATCGCCGTCACTAGAGCGGTCGGGAGGCCGAGGCGTCCGATCTTGTTGCTTTCCGCTTCCACATAGACAGGACGCGCGGCATCGAAACTTTCCAGCTTTTGCACCAGCAGGGTATCGAACGATTTCTGCGAAGGTTGCGCCTCAAGCGGCAAGCCGCCAAGGACCGAACCGCGATGCCGGGCCAGGTTTTCCAGATCGAGCACTTGCGCACCGCCTGCGGCGAGTGCGGCCAGCAATCGGCTTTTGCCCGAGCCGGTCGGGCCGCAGATGACGCGATAGCTGAAACGGGCCGGCATGGCCTCAAGCGATTCCAGCACGCTGCGGCGCCAGGTCTTGTAGCCGCCTTCCAGCTTGTGTGCGGCCCAGCCGACCTGAGCTAGGATGATGCTCATCGCGCCGCTGCGCTGGCCGCCGCGCCAGCAATACACCAGCGGCTTCCAGGTTTTTGCCTTGTCGCGGAAACGGGTCTCCAGATGATGGGCGATGTTTTTCGCCACCAGCGCCGCACCCACCTTGCGCGCCTCGAACGGCGACACCTGCTGGTACAGGGTGCCGACGGTGATGCGTTCCTCATCCGACAGCACGGGGCAGTTGATCGCACCGGGGATATGATCGTCGGCGAACTCGGCGGGCGTCCTGACATCGATGATTTCGTCAAAGTCAGCGAGCTGTGATAGGTTCGCGGTTCTGAATAACATGAGTGCAGGAGAAAAGATGTCTGAAGTGAAGTTGACCCGATTGTCGCACGGCGGCGGATGCGGCTGCAAAATCGCGCCTGGATTGTTGCAGGAGATACTGGGCAAGACCAAACATACGCTGCCATTCCCTGACCTGCTGGTGGGGATCGAGAGCAGCGATGATGCCGCGGTCTATCGATTGAACGACCAACAGGCGATCATCGCCACCACCGATTTCTTCATGCCCATCGTGGACGATGCCTTCGACTTCGGGCGCATCGCCGCGACCAACGCCATCTCCGATGTGTACGCCATGGGCGGCAAGCCCATCATGGCGCTGGCCATCGTCGGCATGCCGATCGACAAGCTGCAACCGGACACCATCCGCCGCATCCTTGAAGGCGGCGAAGCGGTGTGTCGTGATGCGGGCATCCCCATCGCGGGCGGCCATTCCATCGATGCGCCGGAACCGATCTACGGACTGGTCGCTCTGGGCATCGTGCATCCCGACCATGTGAAGAAGAACAACTCGGCGCGCGCCGGTGACATGCTGATCCTCGGCAAGGGGCTGGGCGTCGGTGTGCTGGCCGCCGCAATGAAGAAAGAGATGCTGTCTGATGCGGGCTACGCGCAGATGATTGAGACCACGACCAAGCTCAATCGCGTGGGCAGCGAGCTGGCCGCAATGGCGGACGTGCATGCGCTGACCGATGTCACCGGTTTCGGCCTGCTGGGGCATCTGCTGGAGATCTGTCGCGGTTCCAGTTTGGGCGCGAGGGTGAACTTCGCTCAAGTGCCGACTTTGTCCGAAGCGTTGCCGCTGGTGCAGCAGGGCATCGTGGCCGGAGCCATCGCGCGCAATCTGGCGAGCTACGGTCACGAGGTGGACTTTGCCGTGGGGTTGCCGGAATGGCAACGCCAACTCGTGGCCGATCCGCAGACCAGCGGCGGTTTGCTGGTGTCGGCCGCACCGGATGGCGTGGCCGAGGTGCTGGCACGCTTCCATGCGGCGGGCTTCGCGCAGGCGGCGGTGATCGGAGAAATGAAGGCGGGTGCGGCGCGGGTCGCGGTCTGCTGAAGCGCCAACTCGCTTGCAAGATGCAGTAAAAATGGTCCTCGACAGACTACGAACAGTAGTCTGCAAGTCAATAGGTGCGGGGATTGTGGTTGTTCGCTTTTGGTTTTTACCAACAGATTTACCAACAAAGCGCACCGGTCAAGCCCCCAGCCCTGCCACAATCATAACCTCAAAAGGCACGCATCAATAACTGCACCTTGTGACAGGCGCACTTGAATGCCTTGGCCGCGTAGTTGCCGCTCCACTTCATCGAACATCGCGGCCAGCGTTCCACCTTCCACCAGGCGAGAACGGAAGCGCGATAGGGTGCTAGCCTCCGGCAACTTGGCATTGCCATCGAAGCCGCAGAAAAGCAGGAAGTCCAACCGCACCCGCAAGGCGTGTTCCAGGGCGGTGAAGGTCAAGCCATACCAGCGGGCAATCAGTAGCGCGCGAAACATCGCCCGGTGATCGTATGGCACGCGTCCGCCTTTCCTGAATGCGGCACGCCAGTAATCGGCCTGCATGTGCCGCTCCACTTCCGCCCACTGGATAAGATCGCCCAACTTTATCAGCGGCGCATCCGCCAGTCGCTCCCGTGCAATTGAAAAAACAAGCTGCATAACTTCTCCTTTTTGCATCGTCCAACTTAATTGCAACGCCGATTGCAACCAGTTGACTAAGTTTTAAATTGCTCACACTAGAGAATCATTGCGGTTCGGATTACCCGCAGGAAGAAAGTCCAGGGAGGACCCGTTAAAGTTGCACGGTTGCGTTGCACACCCACCGATTTTCGGCGCGAAGTTGATTCTCTGCCCGCACCCCACACACGCCGCGCCG
>JAVHSB010000274.1:5213-8269 GCA_036171955.1 Sideroxydans sp. | reverse complement strand
GCACCAGCCTGCAACTCGTCAACTTCTGGCAGGATGTGGCGAAGGACTGGGCGATTGGACGCGTCTATCTGCCGCAGGACGAACTGGCACAATATGGTGTGACCGAGACGCAGATCGCGCAAGGTGTCAGCGACGATGCTTGGCGCATGCTGATGAAGTTCCAGGTGGATCGCGCCCGCGCGCTGATGCTGCGGGGCGCACCGCTGGGCACCATCCTCACCGGACGCATCGGACTGGAGATGCGCATGATCATCCAGGGCGGACTGCGCATCCTCAACAAACTTGAGTGTGCGGACTACGACATGTTCAACCGTCGCCCGATTTTGAAGCCGCATGACTGGGTTATCATGCTGGCAAAGAGCGCGCCGTTTTAAGAACATGAAAATCATTCACCACAGAGACACAGAGACACAGAAAAAAGCAAATTCACAAACGGCGGGATGTTTTCTCTGTGTCTCTGTGTCTCTGTGGTGGCGTTTTATACAATGACCCCTCTCGAATATTGCGCAGACAAATGCCGCAGCAGCGGCTCCAGCTTCACCATCAGCTTCCGTTTTCTGCCACAGGACAAGCGCCGCGCGATGACCGCGCTGTATGCGTTCTGCCGCGAGGTGGACGACGTGGTGGATGAATGCTCGGATGGCAACGTGGCGCGCACCACACTCAACTGGTGGCGCAATGAAGTCACGGCGATTTACGCTGGCCGCCCCACCCACCCCGTCTGCCAGGCACTGGTTCCCGTGGTGCAGCAGTTCAGCCTGCCGCAGGAACATCTGCTGGAGATCATCGATGGGATGGAGATGGACCTCGACCAGCCGCGCTACGCGGATTTCAAATCGCTGCAACTGTACTGCTACCGCGTCGCGTCGGTGGTCGGCCTGCTGTCGGCGGAGATCTTCGGCTACAGCGACCGCGAGACGCTGAAATATGCGCACGATCTCGGCATCGCCTTCCAGCTCACCAACATCATCCGCGACGTGGGCGAGGACGCGCGGCGCAACCGCATCTATTTGCCGATGGACGAGATGCAGCAGTTCGGCGTGACCGCAGCGGACATCCTCAATGCACGCGAGAGCGATAATTTCCACAAGCTGATGGCTTTCCAGATCGAGCGCGCCCGGCGCTATTACCGGCAGGCGTTCGATCATCTTCCCGCCGCAGACCGCAAGGCACAGCGGCCCGGGCTCATCATGGCCGCAATCTATGGCGCCGTGCTGGACGAAGTGGAGCGCAGCGGCTGCCACGTGCTGAAAGAACGCGTCTCGCTCACCCCGAGTTACAAAATCTGGCTTGCCCTGAAAGCATGGCTGAAAAACTGAACGTCGGCATCATCGGCGGCGGCTACGCGGGCATGGCCGCCGCCGCCGAGCTCGCCGCGCAGGAAACTCCCGTCACGGTGTTCGAGAGCGCGAAACAGTTGGGCGGTCGCGCGCGCAGAGTGGAGTACAACGGAACCCGACTCGACAATGGCCAGCACCTGTTGCTCGGGTGCTACCGCGAGACGCTGCGCCTGATCGAGCGGGTCGGCGGCGACATCGAACTGGATTTCCTGCGCCTGCCTTTGCAACTCGATCTGCACGGTCAGTTCTCGCTCAAAGCGCCGCGTCTGCCCGCCCCACTCCATCTGCTCGCGGCCTTGCTCACGGCACAGGGTCTAACCTGGACAGAACGCATGAAGGCCGCGCGCTTCATGCTCGCGTTGCGCGGCATGAACTTCAAACTTCTCTCGCCCGCAAGCGGGAGAGGGGCTGGGGGTGAGGGTTCTTCCGACATGACGGTCGCTGAACTGCTCCGCGGTTATGGACAGGATGCCGACCTGACATTCAAACTCTGGGAGCCGCTGTGCATTGCGGCTCTGAACACGCCCATCCACAAGGCTTCCGCCCAAGTCTTGCTGATCGTGCTGCGCGATGCGCTGAATCGCAGCCGCGCCGACAGCGACATGCTGCTGCCGCGCATCGACTTCACCGCGCTGTTCCCGCAACGTGCGGCGACCTATGTCGAACAGCATGGGGGAAAGGTGTTCACCTCCTGCGGCGTGGAATCCATCATCCCGACGGATGATGGCGTCGAGATCGAGTCATCGAACGGCAAACAGTTTTTCAGCCACGTCATCTGCGCCGCGTCGCCGGTGAATGCGGCCCGGTTGCTGCGACCGCTTGCCGCACTGGCGGATACAGCCGCGCAGATCGAAGCGCTGGAGCACCAGCCGATCTACACCGTGTATCTGCAATACCCCGCCCATGTCACCCTACCCCATCCGATGGTCGGCCTGCACCGGCGCTTCAGCCAGTGGCTGTTCGACAAGGGGCGCATCGCAGGCCAACCGGGCCTGCTCGCCGCCGTCATCAGCGCGGAAGGCATCCATCAGGAATTGGCGCAGGACGAACTGGCACAGAAAGTCATCGCCGAACTGCGCGAGGAATTCCGCATCGCCGATACGCCAGAATGGTTCAAGGTCATCGCCGAGAAACGCGCCACTTTCTGCTGCGCGCCAAACCTGCAGCGCCCCGCGCAACAGACTGCGCTGCCGCGATTGCTGCTGGCAGGAGACTACACGGCAGGCGATTATCCGGCGACGCTGGAGGGAGCGGTGCTCAGCGGCGTACGCAGCGCCCGGCTCTGTCTGCCCGGCCGGAAATAATCGCTGTTGTCGTAATACGTTGCATCTTCATTCTCCGCAGTCCACCCCGGCACCCCCAACAACGGAACCGGCGAGAGCTCACGGGTGCTGCGGCAGTGTGCCGGGGCAAGCAAGTAATCTGCGAGCAACTCGTCCAGATGCGCCAACCGTTGCGCTGCCGTCCAAGTGAAGAAATCCTGCGCCACCAGCAACAGCAATCCTTGTCCCGTCATACCGGTGTAGGGATGCAACGCCTTCTCATACAGGCCGTGGCCGAACAGGTAGAAGGCCATGCCGGATTGCACTTGCGCGCGCCGCTGCCAGAACAACTCCTTCCAGCGGAAGTTCTTGAGCAGTCCCGCCAGCGCGGAATCGGCCACAGGCACAAGGACGCCCGACTCGTCGAGCAGGGTGAGCGCATCGCGCTCGCTGC
>JAVHSB010000274.1:0-5113 GCA_036171955.1 Sideroxydans sp. | reverse complement strand
GTCCCGTCCGTACCGGTCAGCGCGTGGTAATGGCGCGCATTGATGGCGGCCTTGGCCTTGGGGAAAGTGAGCCACACCAGCGCGTTGAACAGATCGTGCCAATTGTCCGCGCGCGTCGGCACTTCGCCTTTGAGAAAACAGCGCGGCTCGTATTGCGCCTCGAACGGCAGCTTGCCGTATTCCTGCGGCACGAAACGCAACGGCATTCCGCTGTGCACGGTGATGGCCGGCTGATGCGCATCCAGCACGCGATTGCAGTCCTGCCGGGTCGGGAAGCCGTTTGCGGAAAGTCCGGCAATGACGGGATGCAGGGGGGCGAATGGCAGCGTGTGCAACAAGGCTGTGCTGTTCCATTCAGGTATCGAAGTCATGGCCGCAAGTATAGACGACGCGCGGTGCAACACAGCGGCTCCGGCTTGTGGTAACTTGCGCGCATCTATTTTTCCGGAAGGAAAAACAAATGGACGAGCTCGACGCCATCCAGACCAGCCTTGTCAGCTTCACGCAGCGCCTGGACGAGGTTGCCACAAATCAGTTCAACGAGATTCGCAAGTGCTCCTTCTTCGATCCGATTCCGAGTGAAATACTGCAATCCTTCGCCAGACTCACTACGATCAAGACCTTCAGCGACGGCGAAAAAATAACTTCGGAGGGCGATGAGATCAACGCCTTCTTCGTCATCCTGTTCGGCAAAACAAGCGTGCAGGTGCGCAATCAGGAGGTGGCGGTGCTGCGCAGCGGGGAATGCATCGGCGAAGCTGCGTTCTTTGCTGCCGAGGTCACATCGCGCTCCGCCACCGTCATCGCCGAGGGCGAAGTGATTGTGGCCGTCATCCGCAAATCCGACATCAAGTCGTTCGACGCCGAGAGCATGCCATACATGGACAAGGCATTGATGAACGCCTTGTTCCGCAAGCTGCAGCTTGCCAATCGCAAGATCGAGGAGTTGCTGCGCTGAATTCATGAGCATCATCGCCGTATTCAACCAGAAGGGCGGCGTCGGCAAAACCACCACGGCACTCAATCTGGCTGCCGCATTAAGCCGCCTCGGCCGCACCCCATGCACTTTCGACCTCGACCCGCAGGCGCAATTCAGCGCGATCTGCCAGGCCGGCGCCCGCTCCGGGGACGACACCCTGCTGGCGCTTTTCCAGCGCAACAGGCCTTTGCGCGATTTGCTGCAAGCGGCCGCCTGCGGTTTTCCGGTTATTCCCGCCCACACCGAACTGGCCAAAGTGGATGTGCTGTTCGGCAAGGGCTACAACGTGGTGAACCGGCTGCATACCGCGCTGCGCGCGGAAGGATTCGCCGACGTAACGAGCGCACCGCTGATCATGGATTGCAGCCCGATGATCGGGGTATTGTCGCTGAACGCTATCTTCGCCTGTGACGGACTGATCGTGCCCATCTCGGCCGATCACCTCTCGCTGCAGGGCGCACAACACATCGCGAAAACGCTGAATGCGCTGGAACCGGTGCTCAAGCGCCGCGTCAATCGTCGCTACTTGCTGACCCGGTTCGACCGGAGACGGAGCATGGCATGGGATGTGCTGGAACAGGCGCAAGCACTTTTCGGGGAAGATGTGTGCCATACCCGCATCGCCGAGAACGTGAGTCTGGCGGAAAGCCCCGCGCTGAATAAAACCGTATTCGACTATGCTCCCGCCAGCCGTGGCGCGCGCGATTATGCGGAGCTGTTGCAGGAATTGCTCGACTGCGGCTTTATCAAATAAGGGAACCTCTGATCAAGTCCGCCATATGGACTTGATCAGAGGTTCCCAAGCCTCATCGGGAGATCAGAGTAATAATCTCTTCCATCGATGCCGCATGTTGCGTCCGGATCTCATCGCTTCCGCGCATCCCGCACGAGAGCACCTCGCAGTGATGGTACATCTGGCGCAGTTTGCGCTCGGCTTCTGCCTGGTCGCCCGCCCCGATCACCACACTGACAATGTGCTGACCGTCACGCGTTCGAATCGAGAAGTCGAATTTCTGCACGTTAAGTCGCCGTCTTCGGGACGCGCCCGCGGCGGGCCTCATACAGGCAAATCCCGGCGCTGACCGAGACATTCAGGCTTTCCACGCTGCCCGACATTGGAATACGCGCCAGCTGATCGCAAGTCTCCCGCGTCAGGCGACGCAGCCCTTCCCCTTCGGCTCCGAGCACCAGCGCCACCCCGCCGCCCTGCCGCACCTCGTACAAGGGCGTCTCCGCCTCGCCTTCCAGGCCGACGACCCAGATGTCGCGCTCCTTGATCTCGCGCAAGGTGCGCGCCAGGTTGGTGACCATGATATAGGGCACGGTATGCGCCGCGCCGCAGGCCACCTTTTCCACGGTGGCATTGATGCCCACCGCGCGGTCCTTGGGCGCGATTACGGCATGCACCCCGAACGCATCGGCGCTGCGCAGGCAGGCGCCCAGATTATGCGGATCCTGCACCCCGTCCAGCACCAGCAACAGCGCCGGTTCGTTCAGGGTGTCCAGCACATCGTCCAGATGCTGCACTTTCTGCGCCGCGTCGACGCGCGCGGCAACCCCCTGGTGGCGCGTGTTGCCCGTCATGCCATCGAGGCGCTTGCCCTCCGCCTGAATGATGCGCACCCCGTTACTCTCGGCGAGCTTGAGCAGATCGCGCACGCGCGGGTCGCGGCGCTGCGGATCGACAAACACTTCCAGCACACTGTCCGCGTTCTGGCGCAGCCGTGCCGTGACCGCATGGAAGCCGTGGATGATGCGCGATTCAGCCATGATGTTTCCCCGACTTGCCGGACTTGCCGCCCGTTTTTGCCTTCTTCGCCGGCGCGTGTCCCCATGCCCCGACATCGGGCTTGTCCGCCGTTCCCCCCGCAGGGCTGTCGAGCACGAAATCGATCCGCGTGCTTTCCATGTCTACGCGCACCACTTTCACCCGCACCCGGTCCCCGAGGCGGTAACGCTGGCCGCTGCGCTCGCCCAGCATCTGGTGCTTGGCGGGATCGAAATGGAAATAGTCGGCACCCAGCTCGGACACATGGACCAGCCCCTCCACATACAGATCATCCAGCGCGACGAACAAACCGAATCCGGTGACCGAGGAGATGGTGCCTTCGAACACGCTGCCCAGATGGTCGCGCATGAAGAAGCACTTGAGCCATGCCTCGACATCGCGCGTGGCATCGTCGGCGCGGCGCTCGGTGAGCGAGCAATGTACGCCCAGTTCAGCCCACTTGAGCTGCGGCTTGTACTGCTTGCCCGCCAGCACGGCCTTGATCGCGCGATGCACCAGCAGGTCCGGATAGCGCCGGATGGGCGAAGTGAAGTGCGCATAAGCTTCATAACCGAGGCCGAAGTGCCCCAGGTTATCCGGGGAATACACGGCCTGGCGCAGCGAGCGCAGCATCACTGTCTGCAACAAGCCGTAGTCGGGACGTCCCTTGATCTGCTTGAGCAGCCGCGAATAGTCGCCCGCCTGCGGGTCGTCGCCGCCGCCCAGTTGCAAACCAAACTCGCGGAAGAATTCGCGCAGCGCCTCCAGCTTCTCCGGGGTCGGCCCCTGGTGGACGCGGTACAGCACCGGATGCGCATGCTCCTGCAAAAATGCCGCCGCGCACACATTGGCCGCCAGCATGCATTCCTCGATCAGCTTGTGCGCATCGTTGCGCACGACCGGGATGATCTTCTCGATCTTGCCCTGGTCGTTGAAGATCATTTGCGTTTCCACCGTCTCGAAGTCGATGGCACCGCGCTTCTCGCGCGCCTGCACCAGCACCTTGTACAACGCATGCAGCTGCTTGACGTGCGGCAGCACCGCCGCGTACTGGCGTGCATTCTCGCCCTGCGGATCGGCCAGCATGTCGGCCACCTGGGTGTAGGTCAGGCGAGCATGGGAGTACATCACCGAAGGGTAGAAGCGGTGGCGCAGGATCTCGCCGGCGACCGAAATCTGCATATCGCACACCATGCACAGGCGTTCGACCTGCGGATTCAGCGAACACAGACCGTTGGAGAGTTCCTCCGGCAGCATGGGAATCACGCGGCGCGGGAAATACACCGAGTTGCCACGGCTGATCGCCTCCTTGTCCAGCGCGTCGCCCGACTGCACATAGGCGCTCACATCGGCGATGGCGACCACCAGGCGGAAATCCCTGCCGTCCGGCGCGCAATACACCGCATCGTCGAAATCGCGCGCGGTCTCGCCGTCGATAGTCACCAGCGGCAAATGCGCGACGCTTTCGCGCCCGGCATAATCTGCGGCCTTGACCACGGGCGAGAATTGTTCAGCCTGGCGTTTGGCCTCGTGCGGAAACTCGTTCGGTAGATCGTGCTTGCGCAGCGCGATCTCGATCTCCATGCCGGGATCGGCATAGTTGCCCAGCACCTCGACGATGCGGCCGATCGGCTGCGCGTGTTTGGAAGGCTGCTGCAGGATTTCGAGGATCACCACCTGCCCCGCCTGCGCGCCGCCCTGCTGGCCTGCCGCCACCAGGAAATCCTGGCTGATACGGCGGTTCTCGGCGACCACAAACTGGATGCCGTGTTCCTCGTAGAGGCGTCCGACCACGCGCGTATTGGCGTGTTCCAGCACTTCGACGATCTTGGCTTCGCGCCGCCCGCGCCGGTCCTCACCGGCCGCCCGCGCCATCACCGTGTCGCCGTGCAGGACGTTGTGCATCTCCTTTTCGCTCAACACCAGATCGTCGCTGCCGTCGTCCGGGATCAGGAAACCAAAGCCGTCCGGATGCCCCTGCACCTTGCCCTTGATCAGATCCAGCTTGTCCACGACGCAGATGGCCCGTTTGCGGTTGCGCATGATCTGACCGTCGCGCTCCATCGCGCGCAGGCGGCGGGAGAACAGCTCATCTTCCTGCGCTTCGATCTGGAGCAGGGCGCACAAAGCCTCCTGTTCCACCGGCACGCCCTGCTCGGTCAGCACCTGCAGGACGAATTCGCGGCTGGGCAACGGGTGTTCGTATTGTTCGCGTTCGCGCTCAAGAAACGGGTCACGCTCACGGATATTTTTTTTCTTTTTCGTCATTGACACAAAATCCTATAACAATTAAAGTGCGCACCCTCGCAGCAATGCCCAGATGGCGGAATTGGTAGACGCGCACGGTTCAGGTCCGTGTGCCGCAA
>JAVHSB010000273.1:0-1685 GCA_036171955.1 Sideroxydans sp. | reverse complement strand
GGGACTTGATCAGAAGTTCCCTAGAATATGCCCAGCATCACCAGCACGATGAAAGCGGCAAACAGTGCGAAGTGGCTGATGCCTTCGATCGCATTGGTCTCGCCGTCGTGCAGATTGTTCATCACCGCAAGGAAGGTCAGCAGGAGCAAACCTCCCTGAACCGGGGTCAGCGCCATCACGATGCGCTCGCCGCTGAGCAATGCCATGGCTTCGATCACCGGCAACGTCAGCAGCACGGTTGCCAGCGATGCGCCCAGCGCGATGTTGACCGTGGTCTGCATGCGATTGTTCTGCGCCGCGCGCAATGCAGTCAGTATCTCGGGGCTGGCAGAAATCAGCGCGACCAGCACGGCGGGAATCATTTTTGGAAGATCGCTGCCGGTCAGTCCCGCATCCAGCAACACCGACAAAACCTCGGATAACAAACCCACCAAAACGATGGCGCCGACCACAAATCCAGCATGCCATGAATTCGGACGAGTCGCCTCCTCGTGAGCCTCTTCTTCGGTGACTGCCGAATATTCGAAGAAAGTCCGGTGCTCCACCGTTTGCAGGCGCAGAAAGGCGGCGTACATCCCCGCCATGATCAGCACGGAAAACACCGAATAGATCCGCCATTGCTCATCCGGCACGAAATCGGGGACGAACATGCCAATGCCGATGGCGACCAGCAGCATGGCCACAAAGGAATTGGCAGAAGAAATGTTGTATTTGGTCTGCCCGTGCTTGAGACCGCCGACGATGGCGGCCAAACCGAGAATGCCATTCATGTCGAACATCACCGCCGCGAACACCGTGTCGCGCGCAAGCGTCGGGTTCGGCGCACCCTGCAGCAGCACGGCCAGAATCACCACCTCCACGGACACCGCCGCCAGGGTAAGGATCAGGGTGCCATAAGGCTCGCCCAATCGCACGGCCAGCACTTCGGCATGATGCGCGATGCGGAAGGCGACGCCGATGACCACGGCCAGGATAACGCCCAGCAAGCCCCACAGCATGGCCCCGCCATGCGCAACCGCGCCATGTTCGAGGAAAATACCGAGGCCCAGCACGAGCAGGGCGATGAGGATGGGTAATTCTTTTTTCAGATATCGCATTGTCTAGCCTAAATCAATCTCGCAATAGTCCACTTGCACCACCACCAGTTCTTCCACGCCGCCGGGCAGCGGCAGCAGCATCACATCGTCCGCGCGCGCCTTCAGCAGCACGCGCGCCAGCGGCGACACCCAGCTGATATGGCCCTTGCCCGCATCGGCCTCGTCGATGCCGACGATGCTGTAGGTGCGTTCGCTGCCGTCCTCGTGGCAGACGGTGACGGTCGCGCCGAAGAACACCTGCGCGCAACCCTTGCGCTGCACCGGGTCGATCACTTCCGAGTTTTCCATGCGCTTGGCCAGAAAACGCAGGCGGCGGTCGATCTCGCGCAGGCGTTTCTTGCCGTAGATGTAATCGCCATTCTCGGAACGGTCGCCGTTGGACGCCGCCCATGCCACAGTCTGCACCAGCGCCGGGCGCTCGACGTCCAGCAGGTGCAGATATTCCTGCTTGAGGCGGCGGTAACCCGCCGGGGTCATGTAGTTTTTGCTGCCGGAGGGAATCGCGGGCAAGGATACCGCATCGTCATCCTCGTCTGCGGCATCGCTCTCGCGGGTGAATGCTTTGCTCACGGGCGTTGCGCGACCTTG
>JAVHSB010000272.1:0-1688 GCA_036171955.1 Sideroxydans sp. | reverse complement strand
CATCGGCCATGTCTCGCCGGAAGCGGCCAGCGGCGGCGCGATCGGGCTGGTGCAGGAAGGCGACCGCATCGAGATCGACATCCCGCATCGCACAATCAATCTGGCGATCGCTGAAAGCGAATTGGCAGAACGGCGCAGGGCGATGGAAGCCAAAGGCAAGCAGGGCTGGAGACCAACCGCAGAGCGTCCGCGCAAGGTGTCGGTGGCGCTCAGGGCCTACGCCGCGATGGTCACTAGTGCCGACAAGGGCGCGGTCAGGGACGTTACGCAAGTGGAGAGATGAGCGGCATCACTTCGTGAAGGGGTAGTTGCATGAAAGCCATACTGATTGCGAATCCCAAAGGCGGCAGCGGCAAGACCACTTTGTCCACCAACATCGCGGGCTATCTTGCCGCCTGCGGGCAACGGGTGGCGATCCTCGATCTGGACCGGCAGAAATCCGCCACCGAATGGCTGGCGTTGCGACCGCTCGATCTGCCCGGTATCGAGTTGATGCAATCTGACGGTGAGCGTGGTGCGCCGCTCGACAGTCTGGTGATCGATTCACCGGCCGGGCTGCACGGCAAGAATCTGGAACACGCATTGCGCCTGGTGCATCGTGTGATCGTGCCGATCGCGCCGTCCCTTTTCGATATCCAGGCAAGCCGGGATTTCCTGCAAGTGCTGCACCACGAAAAAATGGTGCGCAAAGGGAACATCGCCATCGGGGTGGTGGGGATGCGCATGGATCCGCGCACCCGTGCCGCGCTGACGCTGGAGCAGTTTCTGCAAGGACTCGACTTGCCGGTGCTGGCCTATTTGCGCGAGACCCAGGTCTATGTCACGGCGGGATTCGAGGGCAAGACACTGTTTGACCTGCCACCGGCGCAGGCGCAACGCGAATTGGCGCAGTGGTCCTATTTGCTTGAATGGCTGCAGCATGGGAATGAAAATCAAAGGGAGGCGACATGAACAAGGTATGGATGATGGTTGGTTTGCTGTTGCTGGCGGGTTGCCAGAAGGAAGTATCGCCACCGGTTCCACCCGAACCAGCCAAAGCGGTTGAAACTCAAGGCACGCCTCTACCGGCAGCCGCCGTGGTGGCGCAGGCAGAGAACAAGGCTGAGACCGTTGTGGCAGCCCCGGCAAATAAACCTGCCAGCGCGCCACCCGCCACTCCTGCTGCGGGTAAAACCGGTGTGGTGACGGTGTCTGTTGCACCGGCTGCGGTGGCCCCCGCCCCGGTTGCACCTGTATCACCGACCGGAGCCGAAACCGCTCCCAAAACCGCGAATGCTGTGGGCACTGTCGCCACAGACGAGGAAATCCTGGCGCTGGCGCGCAAGAACAACTGCTTTGCCTGCCATGCCCTGGATAAAAAAGTGGTCGGCCCGGCATGGCGGGCAGTGGCGGCCAAATATCGCGGCGATGCAGCAGCACAAGCCCGTCTGGAGAACAAGATCGCCAAAGGTGGGAGCGGGGTGTGGGGTAGCGTGGCCATGCCGGCGCAGCCAAAATTGACGGCAGAGCAGCGCGCTCAATTGGCCGAGTTCATCCTGAATCTCAAATAGGCCGTCAACCTGAACCGGGCGGGCCGCGTTGCTTGGCTACCGCCTTTGGTTTGCTTTTCGCGCGGCGTTGTTTAGAATGCAGCCGGGGTTAGCACACTCCGCTCGCTTTTCCGTGAAGTAAAACTTGAATAATGGAGA